>CAMYJL010000328.1 GCA_947258645.1 uncultured Nitrospinota bacterium | reverse complement strand
CTCATCGCCGATTTAGGCAGAAGAGAGTTAAAAAAATGGCTCTCAGAGCTCAAGGAGAAGGCCGTGATTCAATACTTTTGGAGGAACCTGCGGTATGTGGCGGCGCGCTAGTTATCTGGTCGTTTGTTTGATTCCTTTCCTAGGGGGGGTGCTGTTTGCCGACGCCCGTGCGGTGACGATCGAGCGGATTGTCGCCAAAATAAATGACGATATCGTTACACTCAGCGAATTGCAGGAATTCGTCAAAGGGGAGGTCAGTAAGCTCCGGGCCAAGTTTAGCGGGAGTGAGTTGACCAGCCGGCTCAGAGATATCGAATTGAAGGGGCTTGACCTTCTGATCGAGCGAAAACTCATCCTTCAAAGAGCAAAGGCGTTGAAAATCGAAGTCACTCCGAAGGAGTTGGAAAACGCCATCGGGGTGGTGATGAAAAAAAACAACATCCAGGTCGATGAGTTGAACCGCCACCTTGCCAGGCAGGGTCTTACACCCGAATCATTCCGCTCCAACGTGCGCGAAACCATTCTCGCTCGGAAGACAGAAGGCAGAGAAGTGATGTTCCGGATTTCCGTCAGCGAGGATGAAATCGCCAGCTACTACGAGGCGAATATCGATCGGTTCCGAAAGGGAGCAGCCCGGCGTGTCCGGCAAATTTTCTTCCCGGTCGAGCAGAAAGCTGCGAGGGACCTGGATGAAGGGCAGCGTCAAAAGGCGGAGAAGGCCTTGGCGGCGGCCCGCAATGGTTCCCAGTTTGAGGAAATCGCCAAGAAATTCTCGGAAGGGCCTGCCGCCAGCCGTGGCGGAGACCTCGGGTTTATCAAGAGGGGAGAAGTCTTCCCGGAGTTTGAGAAAATCCTGTTCTCCCTGCCTGTCGGAAAAGTGAGTGACATCGTGCGCACGCGTTCCGGCTACCACGTGATCAAAATCGTCGAAGAGCGACCGGGTGAGGTGGTTACGATCGACAAGATCTCCGGACGCATCCGGAACCGCGTTTTCGCGGAAAAGCGATCGAAGCGAAGGCGGGAGTGGATCGCCGAGCTCAAGCGTGCTGCGTTCTTGGAGATCAATTACGATCCACAGGGCGATTCCAAGAAAACCGGTACCCTCGAGGCGCTCTTTCGCGAAGTCCGCGAGCAGGTTTCTTTCCAAATTGTCAGGGTCCGGCTTATCAAGAGTGCCGAGTTGATCGGAGACGAGCGTTTGTATTGGGCTTACGGGTTGAACCGCAAGGACCCCCGGTGGGAATCGGAGAGGCTCAAGGTGGACGATAAGCTTACTTTGGAGTCCGAGGAAATTTCCAGTCTGGAAAAGCTGCACCGCGAATTCGTCAATCCGGACCCGGCGACGCATATTTTCCTCTACGAGTATAATTTTATGCTTCCCAATTCCTACCTCGGCAAAGTGAGTCTGGCCGACGTCATCAAGAAATTTTCTCTCTCGCCGAAGGAAAAGCGGTTCACCATCGTCACGGACCAGAAAACGGCCAGCCTGGAATTCGAGGTCAAAATCGAAAAGACCCGGAGCATCGTGGCCGATCCCAAGGAAATCACCCAGTAGGGCACTCGGTTGCGCCTTGACCTTTTTCTCACTGTCAGCCGGCTGGTCAAGCGGAGATCCGCGGCCAAGGCCCTCATCGAAGGAGGCGGGGTGCGCCTCGGCGGCGAGGCGGCGAAGGCGGGCCGCCAGGTTCGGGTCGGAGATGAGATGGAACTCCACGCGGGACGCCGACAGCTTCGCCTCCGTGTGCTGGATATTCCGGAAAGAAGGGTTTCGAAAGAGGCGGCCCGGAAACTCTACGAGGTACTCGAGGAGAAATTTCCCGAAGAGGCGTTGGAGATCGAAGATCAGGGAGAGCCCATCGATTTCCTAGGGGGGCGGTAGCGCCGCCCGCTTGCTTCTGAATGGCGGGCCTGATACATTTCAGGAGCGGTTGAGAGATTTACCGCTGGTTTTTTGAACAAGCAGATTTTTTGGCTTCCACCCTTTAAAGCCGTTCAGAGAGACGGCCAAGGAGGATGCCGGGATGAAAACCCGACACCGGGCGATAACTCAATGTGCATATAAGCCTCCATTCCGGAAGGGATGGAGGCTTTTTTTCGGTTTTTTCCTCCGGTTTCCGGAACGTCTTTCCGGAAAGGGGCCCCGCCATGGCTCGTGAGGAGCTGGGGAGCGACCAGGTGCGCCGGACCTTGAGACGGCTGGCGCACGAAATCATCGAACAGGCCGAGGCTTTAGAGGATCTCGCCCTGGTCGGAATCCGCACCCGGGGCGTCACGCTGGCCGAGCGGCTGGCTGACAACATTGAACAACTGGGAGATATACGCCCGCCCGTCGGCGCGCTGGACGTGACGCTCTACCGCGACGATCTGGATCGAGGCGGCGGTGCGCGCGTCAGGCTCCAGAAGACGGCTCTTCCTTTTTCCTGCGCGGGAAAAGACATCATCCTCGTGGATGATGTGCTCTACACGGGGCGAACGGTCCGGGCGGCGCTCGCGGCGCTGGTGAACTTCGGGCGGCCGCGCCGGGTCCGACTGGCCGTCGCGGTGGATCGCGGGGGCCACGAACTGCCCGTCCGAGCGGATTATGTGGGCCGGAATCTGGATGTCCGGCCGGACGAAAGGGTCCGGGTCTTTCTCGAGGAAAGCGACGGGCAGGATGCCATCATTGTCCAAGACTCGCCCAATTTCAAAAAATTCCGATATTCCCCAGGTGAGATAGAAACGCGCGCCGAAGCGCCGGAGGAGTCCTCATGAAGCCGGAACCATTTCAGCGAAAAGACCTGCTTTCCATCCGCGATCTGTCTCCGGGAGAGATTCTCTTTCTGCTCGATCTGACGGACTCGTTTCGGGAGGTGAACGAGCGCGAGATCAAGAAAGTCCCTTCCCTGCGGGGAAAAACCGTCGTCAACCTCTTCTTCGAACCCTCGACGCGCACGCGGACCTCTTTCGAAATCGCGGGAAAGCGCCTCTCAGCCGATGTCATCAACATCACCGCCTCCGCCAGCGCGACGAAAAAGGGCGAGACCTTGCGCGACACGGCCCGAAATGTCGAGGCGATGGCCACCGATGTCGTCGTTGTCCGCCACCCCGCCTCGGGCGCTCCGACCTATCTGGCGGCGGAACTCGGCTGCGGCGTCGTCAACGCGGGCGACGGCATGCACGAGCACCCGACCCAGGCGCTGCTGGACCTCTACACCATCCGCGAGCACAAAAAAGAATTTGCAGGCCTGAACGTCTCCATCGTCGGCGACATCGCCCGCAGCCGGGTCGCCCGCTCGAACATCGTCGCCCTCCGGAAACTCGGCGCGAACGTCATGATTTGCGGCCCCTCGACCATGCTACCCGCCGAGGCCGAGAGTCTGGGGGCTGAGGTGACGACCAACGTGGACGAGGCCATCGAGTGGTCGGACGTTCTCATGGCCCTGCGCATTCAACTCGAACGCGGAGCGGGGACGGCCTTCCCGAGCGCGCGCGAATACGCCGCTACCTACGGCATCACGCGCAAGCGTCTCCAGGGGGCCAAACGCGACCTGCTCATCATGCACCCGGGGCCCATCAACCGGGGCGTCGAGATGTCGCCCGACGTCGCCGACGGGCCCTTCTCGGTCATCCTGGAGCAGGTGGAGTACGGCGTCGCCTGCCGGATGGGCATCCTCTACCTCCTCTCAGGTCACCGGGGTGAGGAGAGCCCGCCCGACGTGGGCGGCGCGGAAGAGCCATCCGCCGGGGAAAAAGCCGGAGAGAGGAGGGCAAAAGATGCCGTTGCTCATTAAGGGCGGCCGCCTCATCGACCCCGCCTCGGAGACCGACGCCAGGCTGGATCTCCTGATCGAGGGCGGCGTTGTCGCCGGAATCGCCGAAAACGTCGCCCCCCGGCCCGGGGATGAAGTCCTGGACGCCGCCGGGCTCGTCGTTGCCCCCGGCTTCATCGACATGCACGTCCACCTCCGCGAGCCGGGCGAGGAGTACAAGGAAGACATCGAAAGCGGAACCCGCGCCGCCCGGAGGGTTCACCGCCGTAGCCTGCATGGCCAACACCGATCCCGTGAACGACACCAGCTCCATCACCGAGCGCATCCTCAAGCGCGCCCGGGAGGCCGCCGCCTGCCGCGTGTTTCCGATCGGCGCCGTCTCGCGGGGCCTGGAAGGGCGCGACCTCACCGAGATGGCCGACCAGAAGGCCGCCGGATGCGTTGCCTTCAGCGACGACGGCTTCCCGGTCAGGACCGCCCAGCTCATGCGGAGCGCCCTCGAATACGCGTGAATGCTCGGCATAACCATCCTCGAGCACGCCGAAGATCAGTCCCTCTCCGGCGGGCGGGTCATGAACGAGGGCGAGGTCTCGACCGCGCTGGGCCTCGCCCCCAACCCGGCGGCGAGCGAGGACATCTGCGTCTACCGGGACATCCGTCTCGCGGAGCTCACCCGTGGACGCGTCCATATCCTTCACATGACGTCCAGAGGCGGCCTTGATCTCATCAGGCAGGCCAAAAACAAGGGCGTGCGCGTGACATGAGAAGTAACTCCTCATCATTTTACGCTAACCGACGAGGAGATAAGATGTTTTAACTCCTCCGCCAAGATGGCTCCGCCCCTGCGCTCAGAGGAAGACCGCCTCGCGCTCCTCGAGGGCCTCCGGGACGGCACGGTCGACGCCATCGCCAGCGACCACGCCCCCCACTACGACGCCGAGCTCCAGGTCGAGTTCGACGCCGTCCCCTTCGGGATCGTCGGGCTCGAGACTGCCGTCCCCCTCGCGCTCGACCGCCTCGTCCACGGCGGCGTCCTCACCCTTCCCGAGATGATCGCCAAATTCACTACCGGGCCCGCGAAGATCCTGAACCTCCCGCACGGGGCCCTGCGCGAGGGCGCGCCCGGGGACGTCACCCTCCTCGATCCGGACCGTGAATACGAAGTCATCCCCGAGGCGTTCGAGTCCCGGGGGCGGAACACCCCCTTCGGCGGCTGGAAGCTCAAGGGCTGCGCCGCCGCCACCGTCGTCGCCGGACGGGTCGTCATGAGCCGCCTCGGTGGCGCGACCGAGATCAGGGCCGGCGAGGGCGCCGGCGTGGAGCAGGCCAACTGATGCGAAACGGAAGAGAGATCCGCCCCGCCGTTCTGGCGCTCGAGGACGGCCGCACCTTCCGGGGCCGCGCCTTCGGGGCCCCCTCGGACGCCGAGGGCGAACTCGTCTTCAACACCGCCATGACCGGGTACCAGGAAATCCTGACCGACCCCCACATCGGGAACTACGGCGTCATCGCGGGCGATGAAGAGTCGCGCGGCCTCTGGGCCGAGGCCTTCATCGTCAAGGAGCTCTCCCGGCGGTTCAGCAACCACCGCGCCGGCGGCGATCTGGATTCGTATCTCAAAAAGCACAACGTCCCCGGGCTCGAGGGCGTGGACACCCGCGCCCTCACGCGCCATATCAGAGAAGCGGGCGCCCTCAAGGCCGTCCTGTCTTCCACCGAGCTCGA
>CAMYJL010000327.1 GCA_947258645.1 uncultured Nitrospinota bacterium | reverse complement strand
ACGGCTATAATTCATAATGCCCCAAGCGTGATTACCTGCATGAATATGGGTTTGATTCCAATTGTCAGCCGCGAGACGGGTTTAGATACATATGGATTCGGTATCACTTTGCCGGATTGCCAGATTGAGACAATTCAACGTGTGGTTCAAGAAGCAGCGTCATTTCCCCCCGAAAAATGCCGCGAGATGGCCCGACTGGCCTCCGAAGAGGCAAAAAACAATCATTCCCTTGAATTATTTCACCAAGAGTTTGAAGCCATATTAGGGAAAATTCTTCAGAATGAAGCCCCTTAAGACTGTCATAATGCGCGATTATGCCCGGGAAGCTGGTTGCCTTTGAGGAGGAGGCAGGCTGCTAGCGCCGAAGGGTGCTACCTATTCAAGGTCTTCGACAAAGGATTAAGTCTCCATGCCCCCCCCAACATTAAATGATCTCCCGCCCCCGCCCGGCAAGTCCGGCTGGCCGTGGACCGAGGAGAGCCCCCGGCTTCCCGATGCGATGGCCGACGGCGCCCCCTGGCCGCGTATCAGCGTCGTGACGCCCTCCTACAATCAGGCGGCGTTTCTGGAGGAGACCATCCGCTCGGTCCTCCTCCAGGGCTACCCGAATCTCGAGTACATCGTCATCGACGGCGCGAGCGCGGACGGCTCGAAGGCGATCATCGAAAGGTACGCCCCCTGGCTCTCGTATTGGGTGAGCGAGCCCGACCGGGGGCAGTCCCACGCTATCAACAAGGGTTTCGTGCGGAGCACGGGGGCCATCATGGCCTGGCTCAATTCGGACGATACGTACGAGCCCGGGGCGCTGAAGGCGGTCGCCGGAAAATTTTCATCCGAAGTCCGGCCAGATGTTGTTTACGGCAATGCAAATATCGTCGATGAGAAAAGCCGCGTGATCCGAGAGATCAGGTCCGTCCCCTTCAATCGGATGGCGTTTTATTACGGGACGATTAATCTTCATCAGGCGTCTATTTTCTGGACGCGGGATCTTTTTCGAAAATCCGGAAAAATCGAGGAAGAATTGCGCTTCGCGATGGACACAAACTTGTGGCACCGATTCGCGGCCCTCGGCGCGGAATTCGAATTTGCACGGAAAACGTTGTCGAATTTCCGGTGGCACGAGGAGAGCAAGTCGGCGAGCCGCGACCCGGGGTTTAATGCCGAGTCGGCCGCTTCGCTGTTGAAACATGCGGGCATTCGTTATTGGAGCCGGCCCTATACCTTCTGGAACGGGGTCTATTTCTTCAGGAAATTATTCTGGCTTATCATGCAGGGCGATCTGGATTACGTCATTCGTGGCGCGAAGCGGCGGGTGAGGCGTTGGGTGCTGGGACAAAAATCGGCTGAGGAGCAAAATTGTATCTGACGCTTACCATTCTGACAGGGGTCATTGCTTCAGGCTCGATGGCTTGGGCCTACTACCGGACCCGCGACACATTTCACCCGCTTGTTCTGATGGCGCCGATGCTGCTGGCCCTCTATGTTTTCGTTCCCCTGAAACTGTGGACTGAAGATTCGCTCTCCATTTTTTTTACTGTCGAACAATTGGAATTCGTCCAATGGGTCAATTTGCTCGGGGTGACCTGCCTTTGTCTCGGCGCGCTGATGGGAGACAGGAAGGGGACGGTTGAACCCTCGGCAATTCCGGAGCTGCACCCCTTGGCGCGGAAAAGGGTGACCAGAAGCGCCATGCTGCTGGGAACGCTTGGAGTTCTGGCGTTTGGATACCTGATCGTCAATGTGGGCGGCCTTCAGAATGCTTTTGGCGGTCCGCATGGAGGCGGCTGGTCCGATTCCGGCCATGTCCGGGACATGGTGTGGCTTGGCGTGGTCGCTATCGTCCTGATTTTCATCTCGCGAATGGGCGCAAAGCTCCCGCTTCCCGAAAAACTGGCGTGCCTGGTCTTCTCGATGCCCTTCCTGGTCCGCGGTTTTTTGGGGGCAAGGCGCGGCCCCACATTTGTCATTTTCACTTTGCTGGGACTGGGGTGGTATCTGAGACATGGACGGCGGCCCCGCCTGACGACTCTCCTCGTGCTCGGTTCCGCTCTGGCGCTTCTTCTTCTTTTTATCGTCTCCAACCGGGGGAGCATCTATCTCGGCTCGGACTGGCGATTGGATCAACCCCCCACGCAATCTCTGGAAGGAGGGATTGGAAACGAGGTGGTTTTCGGGGCGGGGGCCATTCTGCACGCCTCTCGCGGGGACAATTACTACTGGGGGCGCCGCTATTTCGGCCTCCTCTTCGTTCGTCCGATTCCCCGCCTGTGGTGGCCGACGAAATACGAGGATTTCGGGGTAGGCGATATGGATACCCAGAACATTGGAAGCGGAGGGCCCGTCTTTTGGTGGACGCTGGGATGGGAGGGGCCTGAGGGAGCGTATCCGGGCATCGTTGCGGACATGTGGTTGGAGTTCTGGTGGTTTTCCCTCCTGTTTTTAGGTGTGATTGGCTGGATTCATGTCCGCGTCTGGCGATCCGCCGTTTCCGGCAATCGGGTGGCCGTTGGGGCTTACATGCTGATGGTTTCATTCATGCTCTTTCTGGTATTTCAGAATACGCTGGAGATGCTGTTCCGATTTCTGATCACGGGAATTCCCGCGTTCCTGGTATGGCGATGGGCCAATCGCAAAGAGTCCTCGATCAATCTCCGTGAAGCGGTGAGGACGAAATGAACCTCCTGATCCTGATTCAATGCTTGAATCTCGGTGGGATGGAGCAGGCGACTCGCCACCTAGTAAGGGGGCTTCAGGAACGGAATGTGAAAATAGAAGTAAACAGCGTTACCCCGGCTGGCGATGGAAGGGCGTTGTTCGAGGAGATGGGAACGCCCGTGAAGGATTACCCTTACCGGGGGAAGTTCGGATGGAAGACGCATCACACACTCAGGAAGGCCTTGCGATCGGTCCGGACGGAAATCGTGCTGATTGCGGGGGCGACTCTGACAGGTTGTCTCGCGGCGAGGCGGATTGATTGCCGGGAGATGTTCCTGGTGGTGCACTACCATCATTATGAACGTTCCTGGGATCATTGGAAATGGTGGCTGTTTTACAAGATCTTCGGCAAAGACTACAAAAACATCATCTTTCCGACGAAATTTCTGAAAAATGAGGCGGAGGCGATTGCGCCGCAGCTGACCGATCGGATGGTCGTCATCCCCTATCCGATCAGGCGCATGTCCCATCCTTCTGCCGACGAGAAGGCGACCGCGAAAGAAAAGTTGGGGATTCCGGCCGGAGCTGTTGTCGTGGGAAATGCCGGATGGTTAATTCCGAGGAAGCGGTTCGACGTTTTTCTGTCGGTCGCCTCGCGCCTTCAAAAGGAAATTCCGAACTGTTACTTCGTCATTGCAGGAGATGGGCCGTTAAAATCTTCGCTGATGAAACAAGCCGAGACCTTGGGGCTTACTCATCGGGTTCGTTTTTTGGGGTGGCAAAAGTCATTGGCCATCTTTTATTCGGCCTTGGATCTTTTGATTTTCAATACGGATGCGGATAACGGCCCAATGACGCCGACGGAAGCGATGTCCTATGGCGTGCCTGTAGTGGCATCGTCAGTGTACGGAGGAACGAATGAAATCGTCATTGACGGGGAAACGGGGTATCTGCTGCGCGACCACGACGTAGAAAAGCTTTCAAGGCGGGCCATGGATATTTTGAGGGACGGTGGATTGAGAAATCGAATGACCCGACAGGCATACAAAAAGTTGCGCCAGAGAAATGGCATCGAGGCCGTGGTGGATCAGTACATGGCCCTTTTCGAAGAGTGATTGCCAGGGGAGAATTAGAGATTCTTCAAGATGGGACTGGTAAAATTGGAACAGTGGTTGTCATGTTCGTCAATTTTCTGCCGTATCATTTTTCGCGGCTCGAGTATTTTCATCGGCAAATGCTTCCTGATGGGAAGTCGGTTTTTATTGAGCTAACCCGCCACAGACTGGATCACCCATTAGGACAATACGGTAAAATCCCGGCGATTCAATGGACGTCGATTCTGGACGAAGAGAATCCGGATCACCGAACAAAAGATGTGGTTAAAGAACTCCAAAAGTGTTTGATGAAAACCAATCCGGACACCCTGGTAATAGCCGGATACAGCCACCCAGCCATGCGCGCGGCGGCGAG
>CAMYJL010000326.1 GCA_947258645.1 uncultured Nitrospinota bacterium | reverse complement strand
GTGGGTTTCGCCGTACCAACCGTGAGACTCTGGTAAATCTGGCGCGCGTCGGCGCCGATAACCTCGAGCTTTCGCCCCCGCGCACTCATCCACCCGGCCAGGGCGACGGCCATCGCGGTCTTTCCCGAGCAGGTAGGGCCAAGGAGGACTGCGATGGGTCGGGAGTCTGCGGAACCGTTATGCTCCGACATTTTCCAGGATCGCCGCGAAGGATTGGAGATCTTTTTCTTGAAACAGGACAAAATCAATTTCCCGGACGCTGCCTTTACCGGAGTTCAAAAAAGAGGCCGCAGCATGGAGCATGCACCTGGCGGCAATATCGATCGGCAGGCCGCCGACGCCCGTTCCAATGGCCGGAAAGGCGATGCGGACGACGCCAAGTTCATCGGCCAGGCGAAGGCTCGCCGCCGTGCACGTTTCTACAATTTCACCGGAAGTTTGCAGGTCTTGGCCCATGCCAGCGGCGTGAATGATGTACTTGGCGTTCAGCGCACCGGCCTTGGTGGCCACCGCCTCGCCAACCGCAATTGGACCCTTGGAAACGGCTTCTTTCTCGATAACGTCGCCGCCTTTACGCTTAATCGCCCCGGCGACACCAGCTCCCATCCATAAATGGTTGTTTGCCGCGTTGACAATGGCGTCGGCACCGCTTTCAGTGATATCGCCCTGAAGAAGCGTCAAGACCCCCCGGCCAATGCGCTTTTCGTACATGAAACGCGTTTCCAAGCGATGCGCCCCGCTATGGGACGAAGAAAATCCTAAAACCGATTTTCTTCCGTCGAGCCGCTCACCACCCCTGGGGCCGAAGGAGCCTCGGAGGATGATGCGGAGGCGGACTTGACATCAACCATCTCACGCAATTCCTTGCCCGCCTTGAAGAACGGAACCTTTTTCGGAGGACTTTGCACCGTATCGCCTGTCCGCGGATTCCGCCCGTCCCGGCTCTCCCGCGAACGAACGCGGAAACTGCCAAATCCCCGCAACTCCACCTTATCGCCCCGGGCCAAGGCATGTATGATGCTTCCAAACACAATGTTGACGACCCGTTCGGTGTCTTTTTTGGTCAAATTAATTTTCGTCGACACCTTCTCGACCAGCTCAGCCTTGGTCATAAGTACGAAATCCTCCATCGAAGATCAATCGGTCGCCGATGTGCCGGGGCAGCTTCCTCCATAACCGGGCGACAAAGATATATCATTTCCACATGTATTGAAGCATTGCAGGATAGCCGCCCCAATAGGACGCGGCACCTCCCTCCACCCAATTCGAAACTTTCTCCAGCGACTGCCTCACGAAACCAAACAGGCCACCACCCGACCTGAACTCAAGCACCCTCGGTTCACCGCTGATGTTGGCCAAGCGCGCCGCCTCAAGCGTCGCTTCCCACTGGCTTCCAAGCTTGTCCACCAACCCCAGTTCCTTCGCACGTTCTCCGCTGTAAATACTTCCATCCGCAATGCGGAGCGCTTCCTTCATCGGAATCTTCCGGCCCTCGGACACCGCCCGAACAAACTGACCATATGTATCATCGATGAGGCGCTGAAGAATCATACGATCCGCTTGGCTCATCTTTCGCAATGGAGAAGCCAGATCCTTATGCGGAGCACTCTTGATGATACTAAACTTCAGCCCCAAGGCATCGACCATTTTCTCGGCATTCGGGACCACCATGATGACCCCGATGCTGCCCGTAATCGTTCCCGGATTCGAATAAATCCTATCCGCCGCCGAGGCGATATAGTAACCGCCCGAAGCCGCCACACTACCCAAGGAAGCTACGACTTTTCGGCCTGTACGCCGAAACCGCTGAACCTCTTCGTATATCTCCTGCGTCGGCCCAACCCCGCCACCCGGACTGTTAATTCGAAGGAGCAGCGATTTCACCCGAGGCGACCGGCGGAGCTTACCAAGGCTCTCCACCGTCGCCCTTGCGTCGAATATCCCGCCATTGATCTGGACAAGACCCACGACATCCCGCTCGGCAAAGCCGATCCCAAAACCCTCGCGGTCATCATCGCCCAGAAACAAACGGGAGACGACAAACAAGACCAAAACAATCGACGCAAACAATATAACCGAAATCCAAACGCCCCGATTCATCACCCGACCTTCGGCGGCTTCAAAAACTTACGCTTCAGGTTTCTCGGCAGCTTCCGGCTCGGCCGCCGCTTTTACCGCTTCCGGCTTGGCCGCCGCTTCCACCACCTCTCCGGATTCGGGAGCAGAAGATTCCGGAGCAGGCTCGGGGGCACGCTTCACGAGAGGATCTTCACCCGTACTCTCGACAAAGGCGCGAATACTCAGCCCCAACTTACGCTGCTCGGCTTCGATCTTGAGCACGCGCATTTTGTACACATCGCCCACGCGGACAATATCTTCCGGCTTGGACACCTTCTCGGTGCTGAGCTCGGAGATGTGCACCAAACCCTCCAGCTCCTCCTCGGGAGCCGCGAACACGCCGAAGTTGGTAATTTTCGTCACTTCGGCCTCAACGTCGTCGCCCACCGCATAGCGCGAATCGATCGCGCTCCATGGATCGCTGCTGAGCTGCTTGACCCCGAGCGACAGGCGTTCCTTTTCCACGTCCACACTTAGAACCACGGCCTTGACGTCATCGCCTTTCGTCAACGCCTCCGAAGGATGCTTGTAGCGCTGCGTCCAAGAGATGTCGGAGATGTGGATCAACCCGTCAATGCCCTCCTCGAGAGCGACGAACGCGCCGAATTCGGTCAGGTTCCGGATCTGGCCCGTCACCTCCGAACCCACGGGGTATTTCTTCTCCACCTCTGTCCACGGATTTGCCTCGACCTGCTTCATGCCGAGGGATATCCGCCTGGAACTCTGGTCCAGGCTCAGGACAACCGCCTCGACGATGTCGCCAATGGCAACAATTTTCGACGGATGTCGGTTCCGACGCGTCCACGACATCTCCGAAATGTGGACCAGCCCTTCGACACCCGGCTCAAGCTCTACAAAAGCGCCGTAGTCGGTAATGGAAACCACCCGCCCGCGAACACGGCCGCTGACGGGATACTTGACCTCCACATTCGCCCACGGATCCGGGGTGATCTGCTTATGTCCCAGGGAGACCCGCTCTCTTTCCTGATCGAATTTCAGAACAACGACCTTGACGGTATCGCCGATGGAGAGCAGCTCGCTCGGGTGGCTCACGCGGCCCCATGACATATCCGTGATATGCAAAAGGCCGTCGATTCCGCCCAAATCGATAAAAGCGCCGTAGTCGGTAATGTTCTTGACCACGCCGACCGTCTGCTGCCCTTCTTCGAGCTGGCCCAAAGTTTCGCGCTTCAGCTCCGAGCGTTCCTCTTCGAGCAACACGCGCCGGGAGAGAACGATATTGCCCCGCTTGCGGTTCAGCTTGATGATCTTCAGATCGAAATTCTGGCCGATGAACTGATCCAGATTGCGCACGGGACGAAGGTCAACCTGCGAACCCGGCAGGAAAGCCTTCAGGCCAATATCGACCGTGAGTCCTCCCTTGATTCGGGCGACCACCCGGCCGTTGACGTTCTCGTCATTATCGTAGGCGCGGGAAATTTCATCCCAGACCTTGATCCGGTTAGCCTTGTCCTTCGAAAGGACCATCCGTCCTTCTTCGTCTTCCCGCGCTTCGACGTAAACTTCTACCTTATCGCCCGGGCTCAGACTCCTTGCTCCATCGGGAAATTCCCGGCGGGAAACAAATCCCTCCGACTTGTACCCGACGTCAATCAAGAGGTAATCATTCTCAACGCGAACCACCGTCCCATTGATGATTTCCCCATCCTTGACCGGATCAAGCGTAGAGGCGTAAAGACTCTCCATCTGTTCGAAGGTGAGTGAGTCCGGATCTTCGGTTTCTAAGACTGCCTGAAGTTCCGCAGAAATTGATTCTTCGTCCGCGCCCTCAGGGTTGGAGGAGTGGGTTGAAATTTCAGTCATTCGATTCGGTTACCCCTTTGGATGTCATGAGAAAGAAACTCCTTGGCCGGCCAAGACCCCAATTCCCGGCAACGGCTCAGAGATCCTCTCCATCGCTTCGGATTCCATTAGAACGAAAGGCGTTGAGACATCCCACGGAGCTGAGCAGGCCCTTGAGACAGCTAGAGAGGTGGCCACAGAGATCGACT
>CAMYJL010000325.1 GCA_947258645.1 uncultured Nitrospinota bacterium | reverse complement strand
CGGATGTCGTGGTTGAAGGCGGGACGGCTTGGTGCAAGTGGCAGGTCGGCGACATTGTTGGGGCCGGCATGATTAGTTTCGGAGAAGAGGGCGTCACACAGGAGCAATTGTTTTATTTCTAGCAATGTCGTCCGTCTGACTATGGCCGTGATCTCAATCTTCTGGCCTGTAATCCCCTTTTCCAGGTGATTTTAGTCACATGAGTGAATGGCGCCATTATTTAAGCCAAACATTACCCAACTATATGATTCCTTCTGCTTTCGTTGTATTGAACGAGTTTCCTCTCACCCATAATGGCAAAGTTGATCGGAAAGTGCTTCCTATACCCGAATTGGATCGTTCCAATTTAAGCAGCTGCTTTGTGACGCCAAGGAATGATACTGAAAAAACTTTGGCAAATATTTGGGCTACAGTTCTTAAACTTGTGAAAGTAGGAATATATTATAACTTCTTTGATATCGGGGGCGATCCGAGATGTTAAATTTTCGTAAGTTTTTTCCGCGCCATGTGTGATCTGCGTCACACCTCTGTTGTGAGAAAAAATGCATATTTGGCTTACCAGCAATAATCTGTTTCGAGCGGATGTATCTGTTCCTCTCGGATGACCGGGAGCGCCGCAAGTGGATGTGGGATCAGGAGGAGTTGACGTGGACGAGCGGATTCAGAGCAAAATCCTCGTTGTCGACGATGACAGCGTCGTGAATATGGTGGCGAGAGACCTTCTTCGGGAGCTGGGCTTTGGCGCCGAGAACGTCTTTGAGGCCTACGACGGGGAAGAAGGGCTGAAGCTGGCGCGACGGCTCGACTTCGCGCTGATCATTTCGGACTGGAAGATGCCCGTCATGGACGGGATTGGGCTGCTCACGGCGATCCGGGCGGAGGAGAAAACGAAGTCCGTGCCCTTCCTGATGATCACGACCGATAACGACAGGCTCCGGGTCAGCGAGGCCGTCCGGGCCGGCGCCACGGGCTTTCTCCCCAAGCCGTTCACGCCGCACGATTTTTCGGAAAAAATCAGGGTGATATTCAAGGATAACGAGGACGTTTCGAAAATCGACTGGGGAAGATTTTCCCGGCGCGTCCGGCAGGTGTAGCGGCATCGCGGAATTCCTTTTTCCTTCCTTGATGTGTGTTCCTTTTATTCTCTCTCTGTGAGCGAAAAGAGCGCCCCTTCCCGAGACCGGCCCGGTTGCAGTATTTGAATCTCTCCCGCGCGGTTTTCGAATTCGCCCGAAATTCTTCCCGTTTTTCCGGTTCCCGTCGCAAATTTCGCGCGCAAAAATCTCCCGCCCCCCGTTCGGGTGTGATGTAATATCCGGGCGGAGGAAAACGAGGAGATCCCAGTATGCGGAGGATCGTTCTGATCGTCTCGGTGGTGATTTTTGCGCTCACGGCGTGGGCGCCCGCGTCCATGGCGGGCCCTGCCTGGGGCAGGGACAAGAAAAAATTCAAGCACAAATATAAGGAAAAATACGAGGTGGGGCCCTTCGGAAAGATGGTCGCGCGGGATACCGGTGCGCCGTTCTGGCCGAAAGGCGGTCCGCCGCCCTGGGCGCCTGCGCACGGCTACCGGCGGAAGACGGGTGGCGCGGCCGCTTACGCGCCGCCCTACGGAATCGCCGCGGGCAAGTGCAACCGGCGTCAGATCGGCGACGTCCTCCGCTCCGCGGGCGGCCAGGTGGCCGGAAAGACGGCGGCCGTGATCGGGGAGGTGATCGTTGGTGTTCTCGGCGCCGCGGGCCGGGAATTTGGCATCCTGGATCGGGCATGCGCCGGGCAGGTGCTCGAGCACGGCCGCACGCACCACACCGTGGCCTGGCGGAACCCGGGCGCCCGCAGGGGGTTCGAACTGACGCCGACCCGGACTTTCCGCAACGATGCCGGGGGGTTCTGCCGGGAATTCAGCTCGGTCACGGTTGTGGACGGGAAGATGCGAAAGAACTACGGCACCGCCTGTCGCAGGCCGGACGGGAGTTGGCGGCCGTTCAAGTAGGCGGGACAGCTGCTGCGAAGAATTTTTAGGGATTGCGGAGAATTTCTCTTACATGCTTGGAGATCCTTCACTTCGTTCAGGATGACATTTTTGTCTGACCGCCCGGCGGGACATGGGTGTCATTTGCTCTGTAGGGGCGGCAGGCCAGCCGCCCTGCCGGGGTGTGGCCGGCCGAACGAAGATCACTCAATCAGGAACGCCCAAAAGACGCAGGATGTCACCCTGAGCGAAGCGAAGGGTCTTCCTCTATTGCCAACAATTCGGGCCGGTCTCAGCGCCCGGTGATTCATTACGGAGTCTGGCCTGAATGAAGCCGAACGACCCCGCTTCGCTCGGGATGGCGTCTTCGCGGAGACGCCCGGCGGGGGTTTTCAGAATACGGTTTAGGGATGGAAGCGGATCACCAGGGGACGTTGCGCCAGCGTGCGTATTTTTTCCGCTTGGCCCGGAAGGCATTCGCGAGGTCGAGTTCTTTCGCGCCCCAGTACGCTTTCATGAGAAGGTCCGCCGCGTAGAATTTAAACTTGTTCACCTTCTCCGGCGTGTTCCAGTAGTGGACCTCGCTGAGCGCCTCGGCGATCAGCATGTGCTCCACCGCCTTTTCATAGTTTTGCAGGGTGCTGAAGGCGATGCCCAGGTGAAACTCCGTTCCCACCTCGCCCTGGATCGGCGATTCCTTCTGGAATTCCTGAATCGCTTTCAGGATCCCGATATTGTCGGTCCCCTGATCGAGAATGGGCGCAACGCTGGTCTCCCATAATTTCTCGATGTCTTTCGGCGTTTGCGGATTGGGGTCCGGCTTTTTGTAGCCGAACAATCTCTCCGGGTTCGGGTAGGGGAGGTAGACCGGAATCCTGAGGGTCGCGTGCCATCTGAAATATTCCTCCGCCCGCTTCCGGGCCTCGGGATCGAGCGTCCCCGTTTGCCACATCCGGTACATCACCATCGCCCGCACGAACGGCCTGCGCTTCCGGGTGCGGTTGAGGAACCAGCCCAGATGGGTGCCCCCGAAGTCCCGGCCGAGGCGGTTGAGTCGCGCGGTCGCTTCGTCGACGAGGGACGACTGGTCCGTGAAATCGGCCAGGAAGTAACCGAGTTTCTTCCCCCCGGGGGCATACTTGTCGGGGTCGGCGATGAGGTATTCGATCCCGTTCCGGGCAGTGTATTTCCCGTCGGGCGCGCCGAACTCCCGGGCGAAGGGCGGCAGGTGGAGCGAGATGTGGGTGTGGGACACCCCCGGACCTCCTGTGCCGAAACCACAGTTCGAGCCCTCCCGGGCGATGACCGTGAGCGGTGTCACCACTTGATTCGGCGCGGCGTGTATTTTCGAATGACATGAGGTGAGCATCCAGAAGCCGAGATCGTCCTCGATCTTCATGCCGACGTAATTTTCAAACCGCGTAAGTCCGGCGAAGCGGACCCGGCCGTGTATCGGAGAGGTGACCACCTCTCCCTTTCCCCTTTGATAATCGGCGCCCCGCGGCGGGACAGCGTGCGTCTGAAACGAAAGCAGTTCGACGGGAGGTTTTGGGTCGAACTTCACCGGGGTATAAAGCAGAATACACCCGCCCGCCAGCGCGAGCATCAGAGAAAGCGCCGCGCCCCGCCGCGCGACGAAATTCAGCGAAAAATTCCGTGACCAACCTGTGATCTTCATGCTAATCGGCGATCCTTCGGTCAAAAATCAGAGAAGAATGTTTTCAGCGAGTTCGGGGAAAACATTGCGGAAACGGCAAAAGCCATGATAGCCGAATCGCCCGTCGGGCGAAACCACCCCTTTTTGGCCGGCTCCAGGCCTAATTGCCAAGCAATCTTTTTTCATAGACATGCGTGATTCGCTGCCCGTCCCATACGTAGCACAGATGTTGGGCCTGGCGGCAGTTTGAGAGGACGGGAGGGCGGAAGAGCCCGGCGCAGTCGCCCCCCGGATGACGCACGCTCTCGTAAGCGATCCCCCATGAATTTTGCTCCCGTAAAGAGCGTCCCAGCTCCCGGGAGGCCGAATAGCTGTCCGGGGAATGGATTTCCGGGAGAAGATTTCTCATCCCCCGGATGTCATGCAGATCGCCGTCCAGGTCCGTCTCGTATACCCGCCGGTCAAGCTCGACAGGTTCCTCCCGTGTTCTGCGCATGAATATTCCGTCGCTGAACCGGCTCCCTTCGGGATTGCGATGAGTAAACGAAGCCATGATCACGCTCGCTCCCGGGCCGAATACTCTATCTTCTTGTGGAACCAGATGCAGCTCCCCCATCTCGTCCCGGATGCGCTCGTTCGTCAGGGATTCCAGTTCCATCACCGCATCGAAGTCTTCCGGGCCGCAGATCCGATCAAACAGATGGACGGGAGGAAACTTGCTCGGGATGATTCGGTAGCAGGGCAGCCAGGTAATGCGGTTGACGGGGATGTCTATGACCAGCCGCCTCTTTGGGCGTCCAGGTACTGGCGAACGACATAAAGGTCTGACACGTTGCCGGAAAGCATCCGTTCAAGCGCGGATCGGCCTCCGAAGAGCGGCGCATCGTTGGGTTTTCTGATCCACGCGTCGGCGGCCTCATCGTTCGGCAGCAGAATCCGGAGCGCCTTGTAAATGCCCAGGATGTAGGAAATTCGCTCCAGTGTGTCCTTTGGAAGTGTGGGGTTCGGCTCCTTCTTCCACTTGAAATATGTTGAGCGGGAACTGACTCCCAGAAGAACAATTTGTTCCTGTGTGGTGAGCTTCCACAATTCCGCGATTCCGAGGAAAGATCGCATGGCGGGTCCCGACAAGTCTTTTCGATTTTGCCTGATGGCGAATGCGGAAGGAGTCATCGTGTGTCCATAAATAGATTAATATTAAATATTAATTCAAATTTAATCATAAATAACGCTTAATTCAAGCATATATTTAAAAATAAATCTATATATAGACAACAGAATTCAAAAATTCGGGCAAGTGATTGATAATCAACATAGAAAGCCAGGCAGAGCAGGGTGGTCTATTTTCCCGTCCCGGCCCCGGTGAGGCGGGCGATGAGGGCGTCCGGATCTTCCGGCGCTTCGTCCCCGCGCCAGGCGATGTGCTGGTCCGGGCGGATGAGGGCGAGATCGCGCTCGTAGAGCTCGCGCGCCTCGGGATCGGGGACGTTCACCACCTGGAGCGGCACACCCCGCCCCCTGGCGGCACGCTCGATGGATTCGGTCCTGGCGGCACTCCCGCCGAGGCGGAGGAGGGTGAAGCCCGGCCCGAAATGATCGAAGAGCGCCGTGCCGTCCGCCAGCCACAGGTGCGGCGCGCGCCCGCCGGGATAGGCACTCGGGGTGTAGCCGGCGGCCGAGTCGGGCGGGGGGTCTTCCCTTTCGTTTTCCCGCGAGATGAGAGGAGAGCCGTCGTAGCGGGCGCCGAGCTGGATGCCCTGCGCGGCGAACATCTCGGGCAGTTTTTCGTACATGTATTCGCTGAGCCCGGCGCGGGCGCGCTCGCCCTCGGGCGTATCTTCCTCGACGTGCGGCGAGATCGGCATCCCCGAATCCAGCAGGGCCAGGCGGTGGGATTCGGCGGTGTTCCGGTGCCCGATGGGCCGGCGCTCGCTCTCGTAGGTGGCGAGCAGGTGAGGCCCGCCCCATCCCTGACAGGCCGCCGCCAGCTTCCAGCCGAGGTTGGCGGCATCGTCGATCCCGGTGTTCATCCCGAAACCGCCCGTCGGGGTGAAGACGTGGACGGCGTCGCCCGCCATGAAGACGCGCCGCTTCCCATAGCGCTCGGCGACGAGCGCCCGCCCGGCGGTCCAGGGCCGGGTCGAGATGACCTTGAGCGGAACCTCCTCCCCGATGGCGGCGAGGGCCGTCTCGTGCGCGCGCTCGGCGGAGACCTCCTCGCCCGGATCGAGCTTGGTGAACATGAGGAACTTTCCCTTGCCGTCCAGCGCGATGAAGGCGCAGCGGAAATCGGGGTTGATGATCTTGCAGTGGAAGGAGACCGGGTTCCGGAGCGCGCCGTACACCCCCGGCGCCTCGATGTAGGAGGACTGCATCCGCCCCATCATGTAGGTGACGTCCTCGCCGGCCTCGCCCTCGTAGCGGATGCCGAGCGCACGGCGGACGGTGCTGCGCGCACCGTCGCAGCCGACGAGATAATCGCAGCCGATCGTTTCCTTCCGCCCGCTCGCGGCCTCCTCGATCTCCGCCGTCACGCCGCTTTCATTTTGCTTAAAATCGGTGAGCCGCCACCCGAAGCGCATTGTCGAGGCGGGAAGCGCGTCCGCCCTTTCCTTGAGCAGCGCCTCGACGAGCATCTGGGAGACGCGGTGGAGGGGCTCCGGCGTGACCGCCAGCTCCGGCGAGCCGGGGCGCATCTTCTCCTCGGTCGAGCGCATCGGGAAGCGCGCGTACTCATGGCCGTTGAGGCGCGTCATGTAGGCCGAGTCGGTCGGATGATCGGGCGGGAGCCCGAGATCGCGGACGGCCTTCGAGACGCCGAGGCGGCGGTAGTGCTCCATCGTGCGGGCGTTCATCGTGTTGCCCTGGGGATGGGTCGCCGTCGTCTCGCCCTCGTTGACGAGGGTGCAGGCCACCCCGCGCGTGGCGAGCTCGAGGGCGAGGACGAGCCCGACCGGCCCGCCGCCGCAGATGAATACGGGCGTGTGATTCTCTTTCATGAAATGATCCCTGGTTGGTTTGAGCCTGGGTCCATCTATCCCCCGAAACGGCCGCAACGAGCGGGCCGCTCCACTTGTGCGGGATGCCTCTCTTGCGGATATTCCGGCGATATAGGACGATAAACCATCGAAATCAAATTGTAGGATGAATGCCCGATTCGTTCCACCGGCCCTGGAATAACCGGATGGAGAATTGTTCCCAAACAAACAGGAGGCAGACACGGTATGCGCAAAGAAGAGATTTTCGACAGGCCGCCGGGCCCGCTGGGCGGTCTGTGGAGTGTGTACTACCTGGACATGTGGAAGTTCCTCAAGCGCCAGCTCCAGGGCTTCCGGCACGTCCGCAAGCAGGCGTTCATCGACACCCTGAAGCCCGGCGCCCAGATGCCCCCGGTGAAGCTTCGCACGACGGACGATGCCGAGTTCAACCTTTCGGATTTTCACGGCAAGAAAAATATCGTCATCGAATTCGGGGCGATTACGTGACCCCCCTACCGCCGGCAGTTGGCCGACGTTGAAAGCCTTCACGAAAAGTACAGGGACAAGGACGTCGAGTTTTTCGTCGTTTACTCCAAGGAGCCCCACGCCGGGGAGCGAAGGTATTTCAAGAAATACAAGCAGCACACCTCCTACGAGCATAAAAAAGAGTACGCCTCCGAGCTCGTCCGCGAGTTCGGCATGAAGGTGCCGGTCCTGATCGACGATCTGGACGAGTCCGTGGTGATGGCGTTCGGAAGAATGCCG
>CAMYJL010000324.1 GCA_947258645.1 uncultured Nitrospinota bacterium | reverse complement strand
GTTCTCGGAACATTCCGGCGCGTGGACGCCTTCTACCCAGCAAAAAATCTTTGGACCCCGCGCACACCCATGCCGACCGCGCGGCACGGCCTCGGCGCAGCGGCCTACGCGGGAAAGATTTACGTCATTTCGGGCGGTCCGACGCCAGGCGGTTCCTACTCGGGAAAAAACGAGGTTTTCCTGCCGAATTGACGGCATTCTGCCTTGTCCGGCGATACGAAAAAATCCCGCCCCGAGGAACCGGGGCGGGTTTTTTTCGATTCAGAGAAAGCTATTTCTTGCCGCGCCGCATGATCCGGCGGGTGATGTCGCCCTCGGGGGTCCTGCCCTTGGGCGGCTTGTTCTGGCCCGGGAATTTGAGATGGTTCTTCTTCGGGTCGATGCCCGCGAGACGCGCCAGCGTCAGGCCCAGGAACTCGGCCTTGAGCTCTTTCGTGATGGGCGGGTAGCCCCATTTTTCCTGCAGCTCCTCGTCAATCTCCAGCTTCAGGATGGCCTCGACCGCCTGATAGGGGTCCGAAGCCGGCCAGTCGCTTCCCCAGATGAAGCGGTTGTAGCCCGCGATCTGGAGGGTGGTCCCCACCATGTGGGCAAAACGGTGCGGCGCCCGCATGAGCCAGGGGAGGAGGATCGAGTAGGAGACATAGATATGGGGATGCTTCCACATGAGCATGACCAGATCTTCCCACTGCGGGTAGCCGGCGTGGTAGGCGACAATCTTGAGGTCCGGGAAGTCGGAGGCCACGTCGTCGAGGAGGATGGGCACGGTATAGCGCGTGGGCCCCATCCGGATGGTGATGCCGGTGTGGAAGTAGGCGACGATGCCCTTGTCCTGGCACATCTCGTAGACCGGCCAGAGCCTGCGGTCGTTAATCGGGCAGTCCTCGGGCTGATAGAACTTCGTGAACTTGAAGTTGTGGTTATCGTGGAGGTATTCGAGCTCCCAGAGGATGTCTTTCGTCTTGCGCTTGGAGAAGGGCCCGACGTTCGAGATGCCGATGACGCGGTCGGGATACTTTTCGACGGCGTCGATGACGTGCTGGTTGGTGGAAAACGGCGCGCTGTCGCCCGCGGTGTCGATGAACGACTCGCGCATGAGAGTGATCTGGTCCACGCCCGATCGGTCCATGTCGCCCATGATCTTGTCGATGTTCCAGTCCATTCCCGGATGAACCGCAGCCTGCTTTCCGGTCCGGTGATCGACCCACTGCCACCAGTTGCACATCTTGTGGGCGTACTCGAAAGTCTTCGTCCCCGGGAAATACTGGATGAAGCGCCGGTAGTCCTCCGGCATGACATGGACTTCGCAGTCGAGGACGTAGTAGTCGTTCGCCGTCTCGCCCGTCTCCGGGTTCGAGGGAAGCGGCATGATGGTGTCCCAGGTAGGGATTTTGGCCGACGCGCGGCTTGTCTTCTTTTTCGCCGCGGCCTTCTTTTTCACTTTGGCCTTGGTTTTCGCTTTCGCCTTTGCCCTTCTGACCATTTTCATCCTCCATACGGAGGGCCGGCGCTTGGGCGGAGCGTGACCGCCGCATCGCGGACCCTCGCTTGAAAATAAAGGTTCCTGCCTGTCAAAAGTTCCCGTGATTGAAACGCTGCTCCATTGACCGGAAGGGCCGCGAAACTTCGCAAACGCAGACGATGTTCACCAAATAATTATCAGGCCGTAAGCCTATCTTCGCCTTCCAGTCAGGAAAACCGCATGGTAGGACGCAAAAGAATTCGTGTAAAGAGCAAACGAGTTCGGAATAACGTTCGCCGGGCGGATATTTTCGTCGGGGAATGACTCATCAGTTGTGCTGGAGCACAACGATCTCGGTCGGACGGGGAAGCGTCCTTCTGCTGACGTAGAAGCGGTTGGCGTTCAGGCGTCGCACGCGCCGAAATCCGCGGAGAAATTCCGCGAGCGTTTCCTCATCGTCATAGAAATGCATCGGGATCGCGACCTGGGGGCCGAGCCGCTGGACAAAGGCCGCCATCTCCCGCGCCCCCATCGAAACCCTCGGCGAGAGCACCACCAGGGCGACGTGCACTTTTCCAAGGCGCCGGAGCTGGGAAGGGTTCATTGGCTCGGCCAGATCGCCCAGATGCGCAATGCACAACCCGCCCATCTCGAAGAGGAACGATGCGCCCTTTCCGAAGCCGCCAAAATCGTCATCTCCGCCACCGCTTCCCTGCACGATCGGGACGCTGAGGATGCGCACGTCCCCTACCCTGTGATCCACCTCGGCCCAGTCGAGGCCGCCGTTTTTGAGCCCCCGGATGACAAGCGGCTTGCCCCCGAGAATCTCGAGCCCGCTGTGGTTGGTGGTTTCCTTCCCGATGGTGACGGCATGGGAGCCCGTCTTCGGGATCGGATACCCCCGCTCGAAGGAAAACGGGTCCGTCAGAATCCGCGTTCCGCCTGGCGAGATGAGGCGGAAGAAGGCGTGGCCGAACCACTCGATCGAAACCCGGGAGGATTCCCGACCCGGCTGAGGATAGGCGGCGGGCATCGCGCGGCGCGGGGGGAGATTCCGGACCAGGCCCGGGCGGCACTGCGCTCCGGCCGTCTGCGGCGCCAACATGATCGCCACCCACGCCATCAGGGCGAGAAATCGCACGGGGTAATTCCCGGAAAGAAACCGCTTCTTCACTTTCACCGCAACCGCTCCAATGAGGCGTATTGTCACAACATCTTGACCCTCATGAGCCAATTTCTCCCATCCTGTATATCAGGTACGGGGAGAAAAATCGTCGCCCTGTATTCTGAATTTTGATCTGTCAATGAAGATAACGTCAATCCTCCCATGAATAGCAGAAGCTCATTTCCGATACTTTGGCATTTAATTTGCTTTTTTCTGAACGGGGGAGTTTATCCGGCTACCCAAAAATTTATCCTCCACCAAGAGACAACACACACTTCCCCATTTCAAGCCGCCGCACAATCCACCATGAGCCGACAGCCGTTCGGATAAGGAGAATGGCTCACCGTCGTGACGACATCTCATATTCACGGGAAGGGGATGGGTCATGAAGAAGATCATCTACGCACTCGCAATCGTTCTGACCGGGCTCCTCGCCGCAGGCGGCCCCGCCCTCGCCGGCGAAAAGGACACCGCCGCCCTCGCCTCCCTCAAGTTTCTCGATACCGGGGTCGGACTTGAGGCACGGGAGGCCAAAACCCCCGGGTACCAGGCGAAACTCGTCTTCGCCAACCTGAAGGGCGAATATCTCGCGGACGTGAACGTCCGCATTCGCAAGGGGCGTGAAGAGAAGGTCGTCCACTGCGAAGGCCCGTGGCTGTTCATCAAGGGAACTCCGGGGCGCTACGAAATTATCGCCAGCACAGGGAAGCTGGCGGCCAGGCGCAGCATCCTTCTTCCCCGGAAAGGCATGAAAGGCTATCTCATGCATCTGAGGACGAGCGAGCGCCCGATGAAGGCCCCCCCGAAGAAAATGCAGCCGGGGGTGTAGCGAAGGGAGCCCACACCGCTCCCAATTTGTACGGGGCATCAAACCCCCGAGGAGGTGGAACCATGCCGAATTTCGCAATGCTGACCAAGCTCTCGCCCGAAGCGCTCAACAAGCTGGAAATGATCAACGAGATGAACCGGCAAGTGGAGGATCGAATCAAAAAGGAATGTCCCGAGGTCAGATGGCTGTCCAACTATGCGCTGCTGGGGCCGCACGACTACCTGGACATTTTTGAGGCCCCGGACAGCGACTCGGCGACAAAGGTGGCGCTGATCGTGCGCTCCTTCGGCCACGCCACGACGGAAACGTGGGTGGCCACACCCTGGGAGCGCTTCTCCCATATGGCAGAGGAACTGAGCAGCGACCTCAAGACGGAAGTTCTGACCGCCTAGCGGTCCGCTATCAGATCCGGCAAGCGCCTGGAAAGGATATCCTCGGCCTCGGCGGCAATGCGGCGGACAACATCACCGGCGGGCTCAATCGATTTGATAAGGCCCGCATCCTGACCGTAACTGAGGGCACCCTCCTCAACGTCTCCTCTCGCCCGGGCATCGAAAAATATCCGTTTTGCCTCGGCCTGATTCTGACGCAGGGCCCATTCCCGCCCCGCCCATCGCTCGATAAAGCGGTTGCGGCGGACACGGGACATCCCGCCGGGCCACACCTGCTCCTGCGTAATATCCGGGATCTCGGTCAGAACCGTATCGTGGCCGTCGCTGTCCACAA
>CAMYJL010000323.1 GCA_947258645.1 uncultured Nitrospinota bacterium | reverse complement strand
TTCATCCGCGCCGAATCCGAAGTCCGCCGAAAGAGAGGGCCAGGGACTTTGTTCTTCGTTCTCGCGCACGCAATAGGTGAACTTGGAGGGGCTGCCGAAGGTGCTCATGTCGGATACCCCGGGAAGTCCGCCGCCCAGGTTCATCATGATGAGCCGGGTCGCCCGGCCGACAGAGGCGTTCGCCCGGAAGCCCGGCCCGAAACAGCCCGAGCCCGCGTGGACGCTGATCTCTTTGGCGTAGGGTCCGTTCAGGATGAGAAGCGGCCCGCCCGAGAACATGGTGGCCTGGATGCCGATCAGGTTGAACCGCGGCACGAGCATCGCTTCCAGCGCGCCCAGCACGACGGGCAGATACGCCGGCTTGCACCCCGCCATCACGGCATGGAGCGCGACGCTCTCGACGGTGGCCTCGTTGTTCAGGGGCGGGATGTCGCCGAGCACTTCATCGGGAGACCGGGTGGTTCTCGAGAGCATTCCGGCGAGCCGATCCGCTGTCGGCGTGACAACCGGGAGCCCGTCGGACCACGGCAGGTCGAAAAAATACTCAAATGGGTCGGTCTCGTCCGGCATGGGGAGATTCCTTGGATTTTCGACTCAAAGACCCAACCGGAATAATCCGTTCGCGTTGTCGAAAGAAACGCGCCGGATGTCTGCATCCGGAATTCCTGCCCGCCGCATGGCCCGAAGTGTCTTGGGCACGGAATAAAAGTCGATCGATCGGTATCCGAGGTGATCCGAGTTCAGCATGATCCGCCCGGGTCCGTATTCCTTCACCCATTTCGTCACCTGATCCGGATGGATGGGCCGCAGGGCGCTTCCGATGCTGATGGCGCACCAGGCGCGGGTCTGCCTGTGAACGAAATCGATGATGGTTCCGTCCACGTGGTCGATGACGAGGAGACCGGGGTCCAGCCCCGCCCTGTCGATAATCTCCAGATCGCGCCGGAGATAATGCAGCCGGAATTCCTCCGGGGAAATCTCCTCCTGGACGGCGACCTTCCCGAGAAAATCCCGGCTCTTTTTCGGGGTCGGGGTGTGGAGAATCAGAGGTTTCCCCTTGCCGGCCGCTATCCGGGCCTGCGCCTCGAGGCAGCGCGCCTGATCCTCCAGGGGCCAGCTGAGCTGGAAATACTGGGAAGGGTCCAGGCCCGCCTCTCCCACCGCCGCGACGTGGGGATCGTCCAGGTATTCCGGAAGTTTTTCGATGAGTTCCTCCCAGCCCTCGACGCGGGTCATGGAGCTGACGCCCACCGCGCACCGGAGCCGCATGAAGTGTTTTTCCTCGGCCACCCGGGCCATTCGGATGGGCGAGTCCCAGAACCGGAAAATATCCTCGGCCGTGGGCGGCGTCTCCCAGATCTCCCGGTAGACGTGCGGATTTCCGCAGGAGAGAATCGCCCCCGCCATGCCGGTCATGGCGAAGAGCTCCCACTGATCCCAGCTCAGGGCGTGCATGTGATTGTGGCTGTCGATGTACCGGTCCATCTCCGGACGGTCCTCTTTATTTTTCTTCCACCCATTTTGCCGCGAAGGGGGCGCCGCCGCCCTTGACGATGCCGGCGTCGGAGTCGGCCCAGTCGGCGTAGAAGAGCAGCGCCGCCTCGTAGCTCATCGAGCGCGTGTTGCTCGCCCGCGTGTGGGTGATGACGAGATGGGCGATCTCGGTCGCCCGGGGCAGGTTCTTCGCCCAGATTTTGTGGGCGCCGTACACGCCGTGCTGAATCTTTGCTCCGAACTCGGTTTTTTTCGCGGGGGGCACGCTGCCCCCGCTCGGCGGGCCGCCCGGGTCGTGTTCGGATTCGAGGGGCTTGGAGATGTCGTGAAGCAGGCAGGCGGCGATGAGCAGGTCGCGGTCGACGGTCACGCCGTGCAGCTTTTCCGAGATGTCGGCCATGGAGATGGCCTGTTTCGTCACGCCGCTGATGTGCCCGATCAGCGTCATGTGTTTTTCGTGCGTGAGGTTTTTCGGAATGTCCTCGAAGCGCTCCCAGGAGGTTTCCGCGGCGAGCTCCATCCAGATGTCGATGACGCCCTGGCGCAGGGAGGCGTCCTGAATCAGATCCACCTCGGGAAAAAACTGACGGAACTCCTCGGCGTTTGTCTGGATGGCCATGCGTTTCGCTCCCGGGACGATAAACGGGTGGACAGGAATTGATGGGGTCGAGAGGAATCTTATGCCGAAGAGAGCTTCGAGACAACGAGGAGCGGAGAGGAGGAGCGGCCCCTAGTTCAACCGCCATCCGATGAGTGCGGCCCCGGACACGATGAGGATGGTGCCCGTCACAATCAGCTTTGTTACGTGCTCCGTGTCCCGCATGAACAGGTGGCTCAGGACCAGCGAGAAAAATGGGGCCGTGGAGATGAGCGGAGTCACGATGGAGATATCGCCAACGTCCAGCGCCGAAAAGTGAAAGAGAAAAGCGAGAGCGTTCAGGATTCCGCATGCACCGTAAAATGACCATGCCTTCCGGTGTCCAAATCGGGGCCGCTCGTCGGCCGGGAGGAGCGGCGAGAGCGCGAGGAGGAAAAACAGCCCCGACAGGCTGGAGACGAAGGCCCCCAGGAGCGGGGCCGAAACGATGGCAAGCGCCAGCTTCCGGAAGATGAGGGAGATGGAAGCCGCGAAGACATTGGCGAAGACGGTCCAGAGATGACGGCGGTTCCACGAGGTGTCGGTGGGTTTTTTATAGGTGAGGGTGGCGCTTCCCGCCACGATGAAGACGGTGCCCGCCCAGATGTAGGGCCCGGGCCGCTCCCCGAGGATGAAAAATGCAAGTGTCACAGCCATGAGGGGCGACATTGCGTTGAGCGGCATGGCGCGCGCGATTCCCAGCCGATGGAAGGACATGTATAGGAACAGCCGTCCGGTGGCCGGTCCGGCGAGGCCCGCCATCATCAGGTAGAAGATCGCTTTCGGATTCCACCATTCGGGCTCCCAGAGCGCCGCCGCCGCGGCGCCCATCATCGGGACGGCGACGATCAGGCCGATGATCACGCCCGATGTCGCGTTGGCGTATTCCTGTCCCTTCCGCGCCAGAAGGCTGAAGTATCCGAACAGGGCGGCGGTGGCCAGCGCATAGACGCCGGCGATGAGGGGTGCGCTCACATCGGGTCCGATCTTTTCTCGATTGCATTAATGCTATCTTGAATTTTTTCGCGGGAATGTTGCGAAAAGAGGAACCCGCGCCGCCAGAGAAGGATATCCGACGCGCCGATATAAAACGAACCCCGATCCCGAAAAAGCTTGCCCGCCCGAACCGGGGAAGTCTATTCTGATGCGGGGGTTTCGTACTTCAGGATGAACTCCGGATATGGCGATAGATGCCGAAGCCGCGGCGCTTTCGGGGGAACACGATATGCCGGTCGACACGCATCCCGAACTGAACGAGGCGCAGGCCGCTCTGAGGGGGCTGGCGCGGGATTTCGCCGGGAAGCAGCTCGCTCCCGGCGCGGTGGAGCGGGATCGAAGCGGCGCGTTTCCGGCGGATATCTACCGCGAGGCGGCGGGGCTGGGCCTGATCGGCGTGAGCATCCCCGAGTCTCTGGGCGGCGGCGGGCTGGGCCTCCGCGAGTCTGTCATCGTTCTCGAGGAATTCGCCCGGGTGGATGGGAGTTTCGCGCTGACGGCGGGCGCCTCGACCGGCCTGACGGCCGGGCACATTCTCCGGGCGGCGTCCGGGGAGCAGGCTGCGCGGTGGGTTCCGCCGCTGACGAAAGGGGAGCTCGGCGCCTGGGCGCTGACGGAGCCCGGCTCGGGCAGCGATGCCGCCGCGCTCCGGTGCGCCGCGGTCCGGGACGGCGATTCTTATGTGATCGACGGCGCGAAAATGTTTATCTCGCAGGGCACCCTGTTCGCCGTCATGGTCCTGATGGCGCGGACCGGGGAGGGCAAAAACGGCATCAGCGCCTTTGTGATCGAGGCCGCCGATGCCGGCCGCGAAAGTCATCCCATCCACGGAAAACTCGGCATGTGTTCGATGGATACCGCCGAGGTCGTTTTGGCCATCCTCGATGAAGGCCGCATCAGTGTCGGAGCTGTCGAAGTGGGCCTCGGGCAGGGGGCTGTGGACGCCGCGGTGGACGATGCCCGCGAGAGGATGGCGTTTGGAGGGGCAATCGGGGAGTTTGGCGCCATCCGGGAGAAGTTTGCCGAAAGCGCCATTGAGCTGGCCGCGGGCCGTGAGATGGTCGGCTGGGCGGCCCGTCGTCACGACGAAGGAAAAGAGAGCCGGGAGGCGGCGGCCAAGGCGAAACTCTTCGCCTCGGAAGCGGCCCTCCGCATATGCGATCGGAGCATCCAGGTACACGGAGGATACGGCTATCTGGACGAATTTCCCGCGAACCGTTTCTGGCGGGACGCCCGTTTGCTCACCATCGGAGAGGGAACGAGTGAGGTGCTCCGGGGAATTGTTTCCCGCATGGCGTTCGACGGTTAAATCCGCCTGAATAAGGAAAACGGCTGTGTTCAGCGAGGATATCCTGACAGAAGAGCAGCGCATGGTTCGGGACATGGTGCGCGGCTTTAGCCGGAAAGAGCTGGCGCCCCGCGCGGCCGAGACAGACCTGGGAAGTTTTCCCGAAGACGCGGCCAAAAAGATGGCCGAACTCGGGTTGATGGGAATTGCCGTTCCCGCCGAATACGGCGGAGGCGGAGTGGACCCTGTTTCCGCCGCGCTGGCCATGGAGGAGATTTCGGCGGTTTGCCCGTCCACGAGTGTCATCTTCGCGGTTCAGAATTCGCTCGTTTGCGATCCGATTTTCGCGTTTGGCAGCGAAATTCAGAAAAAGGAATTTCTCCGGCCTTTGGCATCCGGTGAAAAACTCGGCTGCTTTGGTTTGACCGAACCTTCCGTCGGCTCGGACGCCGCTTCGCTCCAAACCACCGCGATCCGATCAGAAGGCCACTGGCGCCTGGAGGGCGCGAAGCGGTTCATATCGAACTCCGGGGAGGCGGATCTCTGTCTCCTCTTCGCGACGACGGATAAATCGCTTCGCCATAAAGGCGTCAGCGCTTTCATCGTGGATATGAATTCCCCCGGGATCGAGGTGGCGAAGCCGGAGAGGAAACTGGGCCTCGGCGGGAGCTCGGTCTGTGAGATCAGGATAGAGGGGGCGGAGGTTCCGCCGGAATGTCTCCTCGGAAGCGAAGGGCAGGGCTTCGAGATCGCCATGAAAACGCTCGACGCCGGCCGCATCGGCGTGGCGGCGCAGGCCACCGGGTTTATCCGGGCCTGCCTCGCGGCTTCGGTGGCTTACGCCCGGGAGCGGGAGACGTTCGGCCGCCCCATTTCGGATTATCAGGCGATTCAGTGGAAGGTGGCCGACATGGCGACCGAGATCGAAGCCGCCCGCCTGCTCTATCTCAAGGCGGCGCGTCTGAAGCAAAAAGGGCTTTCTTTCTCTGGCGAGGCCGCGATGGCCAAGGTGTTCGCGTCGGACGCGGCGCAGCGCGCAGGCTCTGAGGCGGTGCAGGTTCACGGGGGAAACGGGTACATGAGGGATTATCCGGTCGAAAAATTCTACCGGGCCGCCAAGGCGGCCCAGATTTATGAAGGGACGAACGAGATACTGCGGGAGGTCATTGCGAAGCATCTCATGGAATAAAGGTGCGAACGGCCCTGTATCCGGGTATGGGGGGTACAGGCTCGGTTCGTTCTTATTTCGCGGCCTTCTTTTTCAGGGAGAACACCCGCGCCATCTCTTTTTTCAGCGCCAGGATGTCAATTGGCTTCGAGGTGCAGCCATCGGCGCCAAGTTGAGAGCTTGAGATCTCATCTTGTTCCATGTCCTGTGCCGAAAGAGCCAGTATGGGGATGTCCTTTGTGTCGGGATTTCCCTTGAGGCGTGAGATGGAATCGAATCCGTTGAGCACCGGCATGCGAAGATCCATCAAGACGATATCCGGCCGGTTTTGGAGCGTCATTTCGATCCCCTCTTCCCCGTTGTAGGCGGAGATGATTTGCTTGGCGCTTTCCATGAGCAATTTCATGTATTCGTGATAGTGCTCCACATCATCCACGACGAGAATTGTTTTGCCGGCCCAGGGGTCGGTCTGATTTTCGTTGTCCGGGTCGGATTGGCCGTTGAGTGGAACTGACTCTTCCGTTGTCCGGGCGGAGGATTTGGGAAGGGAAAAAGTAAATGTACTCCCCTTGCCCTTTTCGCTTTCTACCCAGATGCATCCTCCGTGAAGTTCCACGAGCTGCCGGATGAGGCTGAGGCCGATTCCAAGGCCGCCGGATCTCCTCTGGTATCCGCTTTCCAGCTGGTGAAACCGGGTGAATATGCTCCCGATTTCTTCTTCACTCATCCCAAGACCATGATCCTGGACACTTATCCAGACTTCTTCCGGATGCGCCCGGGTCCGGACGTTGATCGTGCCTCCGTCGGGCGAGTATTTAACAGCGTTGTCGAGCAGATTGGTGAGCACCTGGTGTATCCGGGTCGGGTCGCAGGGGATGAGTTCATTGGAAAAGTCCAGATCGAGCTCGATGGTGAATTTCT
>CAMYJL010000322.1 GCA_947258645.1 uncultured Nitrospinota bacterium | reverse complement strand
CCTTCATGCAGTTGCGGCAATGGCCGCAGCCGACGGCGGAGCTTCCGGCCACCTTGTCGCCCGGCGTCACCGCCGTGACGCCCGCGCCGACCCGTTCGACGACACCGGCCCACTCGTGGCCGATAATGAAGGGCCATTCGGGCGGCCACATCGGGAAGAATTTCCCGGACATGATGCCGAGGTCGGTCCCGCAGATGGCCACCGCTCCGACGCGGCAGAGCACCTCGGTGGGCCCGATATCGGGAACGGGAACTTCCCGGAACTCGTATTTATTCGGCTCCAGGAGGACGACCGCTTCCATGGTGATCGGGGACATCATTTTCTCCTATCGTTATCCGTACCCGGCCGGTCACCCCTACAGCGGCGTGCGCGCCTGGATGTCCTCTTCGGTCACGTCGCCCATGTACACATAGCCGGTGTCCTCGACGCTTCCCGCGTTGATGTACATGCCGACCGCCTCGACGGGCTCTGTGTCGCTCAGGTTGTAGAGCCAGTGCTCGACGCCCGCGGGGATGTAGTGGAAGTGGCCGCCGCGCACCTCGACGCGGTCCGGACCCGCGCCGGCGAGGCCGTGGCCGCTAATGATGTAGTAGATCTCCTCGCAGTTGTCGTGGCGGTGCTTTTTGTGAACCGCGCCCGGGAAAAACCGCGCCCGGAAGAGCGTGGTCGAGCTGCCGTTGTGCTTGCCGAGGGGCAGGCGGAAGTCCGTGATCGACCAGCCGTCGCCCTCGTCCATGTTCTCGGGCGGCACATCGTCGAGATGGACGAGGATCCCTTCATCGAACCCTTCCCGGGGCATTTTCAGATCTTCCTCGGTGACGTCGCCGCAGAACTGGTAGCCCGAATCCTCGACGCTCTTCGCGCCGAGGTAGAAGCCGACGACAACGGCTTCCTCTTCCTTCGTCTCGTTGTGAAAGAAGTGGACAGAGCCCTTGGGCATGAGCCGGCAGTGCCCGGCGCGCACCTCGGCCCGGCCGTCGCCCTGACCGACCACGCCGTTGCCGCTCAGGTAGACGGCGATCTCGTCGCTCTTCGTGTGAAGGTGCTTCTTATGCGTGGAGCCGGGCCGGAAGATGGAGTGAAACACGGTGGTGGAGCTTCCGCACGCGCCCGTGATGGGAAGGCGAAACTCCGAAATGGCCCAGCCGTCGCCTTCCGCCATGTTCTCGGGCTTCACGTCGTCGATATGAATCAGGGGATATTGGAGCGCCATGATGAATTTTCCTCTTTTGAATGAATTTTTAAATCTCGCCCGTCCGCTGCTTGAGGTCTTCCTCGGTCACCTGTCCCATGTAGTTGAAGCCGCTCTCGTCCAGCCCGCCGACGCCGATGTACCAGCCGGGGGCGACGAGATCTACGGTATCGCTCAGATTGGCCAGCCAGTGCTCTGTCCCGGCCGGAATGAAGTGAACGTCGCCCTCGACCAGTTCCCCCCGGTCGGCGCCCACGCCCGCCAGCCCGTGGCCCTTGAGCACGTAGCAGATCTCCTCGCAGTGATCGTGGCGGTGCTTCATGTGGACAGTATGGGGGCCGAAATAGCCGTACATCCAGCAGGTGCCAACACCGTGGCTCCGGTTGAGGGGCTCGCAGAAATAGTCCTGCGTCCAGCCCTGCTCTTTCGAAACCTTGACGAGCGGGACGGCGTCCTGATGGACGAGGGGGTACTTGAGGTCGGAATGGCGCAACGTGCGCGGGGCAATGAGGTCTTCCTCCGTCACATCGCCCAGATAGACATGGCCCGCCGCTTCGAGGTTGGGGGCGCGATCGTACAGACCGAGGACAACGAGGGGCTCGTTGCGGCTCAGGTTGACGAGCCAGTGCTCCACGCCCTTGGGAATGTAGTGGTAGTGGCCGGGATGGACCTCCACCCGGTCGGGGCCCGCGCCCGCCAGGCCGTGGCCGCTCACGACGTAGTACTGCTCGTCGCAGTTTTCGTTCCGGTGCTTGTGGTGGCGGTCTTCGGGGTGGAAGATCGCGTGGTACATGGTGGAAGAGCAGTTCTCTTTTTCGCTGATGACCACCCGGAACTCCGAGATGGACCAACCCGCCTTCCCGTCCATCTTCTCGGGTTTCACATCTTTCATGCGGATATACGGATGCTGGACCGACATGGGATTTTCCTAACCCTCTTTCCCGATCTGTATCACGCCGCGCAGAGTGCCGCCGTCGCCCCCTCCCTCGACGAACTCGAACCCTTTCTGAATCTCGTCCAGCGGGAAGTGGTGCGTGATCAGCGGTTCGAGATCGATCCGGCCCGAGGCCACGAGCGCGACCGCGCGGTCAAAATCCTCGGCAAGGCCCGCGCGCGATCCGATGACGGTGATATCCTTGAAGTAATAATTCTGAACGGGAACGCCGTCCACGGCGAGCGGGCCGATGCCGAACTGGAGGATGGCCCCGCCGGGGCGCACCATGTCGTAGGCCTGGACGATGGTCTGGGCGCTCCCGGCTGTCTCGATCACAACGTCCGCACCGAACCCGTCCGTCAGCTCGCGAACGCGCTCGACCGGGTCCACCTCGCCCGCCGGGACGATTTCGTCCGCCCCGAGCCGCTGCGCCATCTCGAGCTTCCACTTGCTCCGCGTGACGGCGATGACCGATGAGGCACCCGAGACTTTCGCGAGCTGGGTATGGAGAAGGCCGCTGCTCCCCTGACCGATGACGGCGACCTTTCCGCCCGGAATGTAGGGCGCCTTCCGCTGGCTGTAGACCACGGTGTAGAGCCCGACGAAATTCGTGGCGGCGGCGAAGCTTACATTGTCGGGAATCCGGTAGGCCTCGGTCTCCTTCACGGCAACGTACTCGGCGAACGTGCCGGGAACCTCGCGGCCGCGCAGGCCGCCGTTCAGGCAGAGGTTCGTCAGCCCCCGCAGGCAGTAGTGGCAGACGCCGCAGGCCGTCACCGGGTTGAGCACGACGCGATCGCCCGCTTTCAAGCGCGTGACGTCCGGGGCGAGCCTAGCGACCGTGCCCGTGCATTCGTGGCCCGGGATGACCGGAATGTTCGCGGGCATCTTGCCCGCCCAGATGGAAACGTCTGTCCCGCAGATGGCCGAGGTGGCCACCTCGACGAGCACATGGCCCGGCGCCAGCTCCGGATCGGGCTGGACTCCGACGGACATTCGGTGAGGCGCTTCCAGCAAAGCCGCTTTCATGAATGGCTCCCGTATTCGTGAAATCATGTCTTCGAAAATGAATCAGATGGGGGATGATAACGCGATTCGCCCCCGAGCCCAAGGCTGCCGGGAGGTTCTGCACACACCCCGCCTGTCTCCCGAATACAACCGCGAGAAGGTCATTTTTCGACAATATAACGCGCTGCTTTATGAAGGGATCAACGTCATGGGAGGTGGGGTACTGCTATCGGAGGCCGTTCAACGCGAGGACACAACCACCGCTGTCTTGCCATTCAATCGGAGGCGGGGGTCAGTTTTCCTCGGAAAGCACCTGCTGGACTGCCTGCAGCAATACATCGGGGTTAATCGGTTTCGCTAATGTCCGCCGGGCTCCGAGGATTTCCGCAAAATCAAGAAAGTCAATTTCGGTACGCTGACTCCCGCTGGAAATGGCGATGATCTTAACGTCGGGATAATCCTTGCGAAGCCCGGTGATGGTTTCGATGCCATCCGTTTCCGGCATCAGGATGTCCGCGATAATCAGATCCGGAGAGTTCTCGCGGAAAAGCGCCATGCCCACCCCTCCGTCGGGGGCTTCCAAAACTTCGTGGCCCGCGTTTTCCAACGTATCCCGAAGAATGATGCGCAACATCTCATCGTCGTCGATGATCAGAACCTTTGACATGGAATCAGACTCCTCTCACTATCTCCAGGCCCCCTTTTCGAGCTCGGCTTTCACAAGTTTATACTCTTTTTCCAAATTCTCGATCAGCGCCGCCGCATTTTCCAGCTTTTTTTCTTCTGCTTGCGCCTCCAGATTTTCACATAGCTCGGACATGCCGGTGGCGCCCAGGGTCGCGGAACTCCCCCTGAGGGCGTGCGCAACGTGCTCAAGCTCGTTACTGTCCGACTGAGCCAAAGCTTCTCGCATGACCGATATCCTCTGCGGGGTCTCGGTGAAAAAACGGTCCAGCGCCTTCTCAAGGAGATTCGAACCCGAACTGTTTTGCAGATCCATCATCATCCTCAAGGGTTCGGGGTCGAGACGGCTTTCGCTGGAAGGAGGCGCCTCGGACGGGGCGGACGGAGCGGGCTCCACCACCCCCTGAACCCAGCGGAGC
>CAMYJL010000321.1 GCA_947258645.1 uncultured Nitrospinota bacterium | reverse complement strand
TGCCTTTAAATTTGGCGCCGTCTTCAATGACCACCCTTGGGGCCTTCACGTCCCCGGTCAGAGAGCCCGATTTCTTAATTTCGACTCTTTCTTCCGCGTTCAGATTGCCCTCCAATCGCCCAATAATGGTGATGGATTTCGCAACCACATTGGCTGAAATATTTCCTGCTTGTCCCACAACCAGGTGGTGGTTCTTCAAGTTAATCTGACCCTCAACTCGCCCTTCGATGGTTAAATCTTCTTCTCCGCAGAGTTCCCCTCTAATGATAATGGTATTTCCCAATATGGCTCGTGGATTTGCTCTTTCATTTCTGCCGTTACCGGATGGCGTCTCCGAAGCTGGCAGCTCTTGCGATTCCGTTTCCTGGCTATCTGGATTACCGCCGCGACCCATAATGCTCATCAATTTGTCCTCACGTTGATGGTAAATATAATTTGTAGAAATTTGCACCACTATCTGGAGCAAATCTCATGACAAACCTGAAGACCGAAATTTCGGGCGGCGTGACAGATGGAGAATGATGCTATGGTGATTCATTTTTCAAGGGACAGGGGGCGGCTCTTGCGTAAAGGAAGCAAATTCTATACCGGCTTACCCTTATAGAGGTCCGACTTGGCAGCCGTGGGGATAATCCGCTTTGTTCCAAGTGGATATGCGTGCTTGGGCATGCATCGAAAAATTGTCAAAACGAATTTCACGATTAGAAATTTGGATTTGGCGTCAAAAACTCATCATTTCGGAGACATCGTTTTGACAATTAGGGTGGGTGTGGCGAATTAGCAATTCGGCCAATATCAATGGGCTCGGGTTTCGGGAGGCACAGGTGCAAGTCCACAGACAAGTTCCCGCTTTGAACCTATTATTTAATCACCAGAGCCCATTCCAGATTCTCGATATTTTTCCGCATCACGTCTAAGAAATGGCCTTTCTCAGGCACATTCGCGCTCGGATGAAAAATGATGGATTTCACGCCCAGGGAATCAAGATTTTTGACGGATTCTGGAAGAGGTTTTCCCTCCCATATCATCCATTCGGCAGGATGTTGTTTTAACAGTTTCTTCAATTCCGCCCATTCACCCTTTCCCGGCATCTGATCGGGCTCCCAATGAAGGCTCTCGATATTGAATTGATAACGCCTGGCGAGATAGCCATAGACCGGGTGGGACGCGATGAGGGGAAGCTTCTTGATTCGGGACGCGATTTTCTTCATGGCGCGGTCCAGAGAGAGGATATCTTTTTCCAAAGCGGCCAAATTACGCTCGAACGTTTCACGCTGCCTGGGCCATTTTTTTGCCACCGCATTCGCAACCGCTCTGGCCTGCTTGGCCGCCAAGTCGAAATCAAGCCACGTCGTAAAGGCAAATCCTTCATGCGCATGTTTACCTGTAGGACCGTGCGTATGGGCAACCTTGTTGGTGCGCTTGGTGTATCGTTCACTGTATTCGGCAGTGGTATTCACCAAGCGGAATTGTGGCAAACTCACCGTTTTTGTCCATCTGGCGTAACCGGCTCCGTTCAGCAAAATGAGGTCTGCGCGCTGATACGCAGAGATTGTCCGGATATCGGGTTTCCAAAAGGCCGGGTCGACGTTTGGGGGAGCCGGAAAATCGACGGTTGCATGGTTCCCCGCAATCCGCTCGGCGAAGTATTTCAAGGGGTAGTTCACCACGAATATGGATGGTTTTCCGGATGAAGAAGGCGCTTTTTCGGCGCCAGCCGGTTCGATGAAAATGAGAATGACCGCGGTCAAAATCCAAAGAAGCAAAGTGCCCCGGACGAAAAACATCCTGCTTTGATTTTGAATCATCAAAAAACCCCAGGCGGGTCCCGCATTAACGGATGATGAGCATTCGAACCAAATCTTCGGCGGATCGATTCACCAAAATCATCATCCCGGCACATAGGACTCCGCTGCCCAAAACGATCAGAAAAATCTCTGCCATCAGCATGCGCGCAATGGTCATCCTTTGGCACCCGAGCTTGAATATCGTATTGATCTCCCTTTGCCGAAGCCTGAGGGAAAGCGCAAAGACGAGGACGATGGCCAGGATTGTTGCCAATCCGACAAAAAAGATGACCGAATCGATCAGATTTTTTATGCGGAAGAGGGTTTGAAGCAGGCCATCAATCACATCTTTCGGCCTCACGATTTGATGCTTGGCCTGGCTTGATAGATAACGCCCTTGAAGAATCGTCGCCGATTTTTGGTTTGGCGGAACGGCCACCACAGCGGTGATCGGATAGGTGGACAGGTCGCCATGAAAATGGAATTCATCCAAATTCTTTTCCGTAATTTCCGCATATAGCCTCAGTTTAGCATTGGCCATGACGGTTTTTCCCGTTTGCTGGAGGATGACGGAGGTGTCTTTCGTTTTTGCCAGGTCCTCGTGGCCATGCCCCAGTCCCTGGATCACCCAAGCGGTTTTCAGGTCGACAAAAACCGCCCGATCATCAGAGGTATGGGATTTCTCCAGAACGCCCACGACCTTCATCTTGAGCGGATAGACCCCGGCCAAGTCGAAGAGGTTTTCGGGTGAGGAAATCAGGCTGTCCCCCGGTTTCAGGCCGAGCCGCTGGGCCGTAACCGCTCCTAAAACACACTCCCCCAAGAGGGCGAGGTTGCGGCCCATGGCCACCCGGAGCCCCCGGTAATCAAAATAATCGATCGTCGTCCCGACGATGGGATAGCCCCTGGCCCGAAACCGGGCATAAATCGGAATAGGGGCGGCGAGCCCGGAATCCGTCACCTGATGCGCGGCCTTCATCGTCATCTGCTCGGGAATCTCATCCCCGAAATAGAGCGAGTTCATGACCAGATCCAAGGCGCTTCCCTTGGCTCCCACCAGGAGGGGAGTAGATTCCGCGCGGGAGAGGAGCTGCCGCTCGCTTTCGTTCAGAAGAAGCCGAAGGGCCATCGGAAGAAAGGCAATTAAAGTGATGCAGGCGATCAAGGTGGCCGTTTTAAATTTATTGAAGCAGACATATTTCCAGGCAATGTACAGACTTTGGGTCATGAGATGTTTTCATCCTGAAAATCCTGAAAATCAACCACCCGGTCAAATCGGTTTAAAAGTTCGTGATCGTGTGTCACCGCCAACAAGCTGGCCTGATGGTCTTCAACTGTCTGGAATAACAGGTCCAAAATTTTGGTTTTATTAGAAGGGTCAAGATTCCCCGTAGCTTCATCCGAAAGAATCAGCCCAGGGTTCGGCAGAAGGGCCCGGCAGATGGCGGCGCGTTGCTTTTCCCCGTGCGACAGCTCGTCGGGACGGCGCTTTAACTTGTTCCCGATTCCCATGTTCTCCGCGAGCGCCACTGCACGCGCCCGAACTTCCCTGTCCAGTTTCAAAGCGCTGGTAATCCGGTACGGATGAAGAATATTGTCCATCACATCGAGATAATCGAGAAGTTCAAAGTCTTGAAACACAAACCCGATGTTCCGGATTCTGAAATCGCGGCGCTCCGCGTCAGAAAGACCGTTGATCTCGATATCCCCTACCGCCACGCTCCCATCCAATGGCGTTAGAATCCCCGCGATGAGATTCAGCAGGGTGGTTTTTCCCGATCCGCTGGGCCCGATGACGGCCACCTTCTCAAACCGAGCCAGGTTGAATTCAGGAATCTTCAGACGAAACTCGGTGCCGGGATACCGGAACTTGAGGGACTGGATCTCGATCATCTCTTTTTGGCCGGCTGGGCGTAGGGCTCGACGCGCTTTTCTTCGATCAACTCGAGACCGGCGACCTTCCAGACGCCGTTGACCGGTTTGACCGTCAGAATGGCCTCATATTGGTTTTTCCGCGCGTGGATGTGGCCCCAGTGTCCCACGGTTCCAAATGCCGTCCATTTCGACTTCATGGAATACGCCTGCGGAATGGTGGGATGCGCCTTTGTTGAAACTTTTAAAATCTCCACTTTTTTGATCTTGGCTTGTGCGCCCCCTGCTTTTTGGATCTCCATCGATTTCCGGTTATGGAGGTAAATTTTATTCAGAAGATCTCCGCTCACCGTCAAGGCGAGCTTATCGTACACATGGTTTTCTTGGCGAAAATCGAAGGCGCGGTAAACATTCTTCAGAAGGCTTTGAGCGAGCGTATGGGCCTCCTTGTCCGTCAAGGCGGGTGCCATGACGGCTGGCCGGGCGATGCCCACTTGCCAATAGGGGTAGATGAGGATGCTGCCAGCGATCAAGATGACGCCGAAACCCATCTGCTTCTTTGACAAAGAACGACCTCTCGAGCGCCATGCGACGGGAACGAGCAACCCTAAAAAAAGAAGGG
>CAMYJL010000320.1 GCA_947258645.1 uncultured Nitrospinota bacterium | reverse complement strand
ATGTCCGAAGTCGGACAACAGGGTTCGATTAATTATATGGTGAATATTTTCGGACAGACCCACACACCCCACTTGACGTAAAGGGAAAAAACGAGATATAGCACATTGGCTATATTAGCTATCTAATAAGAACATCCACTAAGTAGTATATACTTATAACAAATAGGAATAGTCTTGTAAAGACTTTAATGCGGGCAGGCCATGAAACCTCGGAGTTGGGAAAAAATCGCAAGCAGAATCAAAAAGATACGGGAATTGAGCGATCTCAATCAGACGGAATTCGGAAAAAAGCTGGGGGGTGTCCCCCAGGCGGTCGTTTCCAAATACGAAAGATGGACCGTAAAACCCCGGCTGGAATTTCTGGTCGAGGTGGCGAACTTTGGAAAAGTAAGTCTGGATTGGCTGATTTTAGGCGATAAATCCGGAAAAGAGCCCGGTGGGCGAAAGCGGAAATAGAGCCGGGTTTCAAGGTTTTCTGCTTTTGCCCGGCGCAATCCTCTTATCTTGATACTTCTCCCCCATTCCACCGGGCGGTTGCCCCGGTTGTTTCCCCCTTTGCGTTTTTCGGGGCGAGGGGGGGCGCATCTATCTCATGAGTTGCCCGGACTCCTCGAAAGTCCCCCCTTGATCCCTTATTATCTGCCACCATGTTGAAATTGCAGGGTGTGAAAAAAGTGTTCGGTGCCCAGCCCATCCTGGAGGGCGCGGACCTCGCCGTAAACTCCGGTGAAAAAGTGGGTCTCATCGGGCCGAACGGCGCGGGAAAGACGACTCTTTTTCGAATCGTCGAAGGCCTGGAAGGGGTCGACGGCGGGAGGGTGGAGGTGCGCCCCCGGGTCCGCGTCGGCGTCCTCCGGCAGGAGGTCACAGCCTCCGGGCTTTCCGTTCTGGAGGAGGTGCTGGATGGGGATGAAGAACTGATCCGCCTGCGCGGGGAACGGGAGCGGATTGACGGGTTGCTCGCCTCGGCCGTGGAAAGCGCCGAGCAGGAGCGTCTCTCGGCGCGGCTGGGCGATATCGACCACCGCATCGAGGCCGCCGGCGCTTACGAGGCAGAGGCGCGGGCCGGCGCCATCCTCATGGGGCTGGGTTTTTCCCGGGAGGAATTGAACCAGCCCCTCGCCGCCTTCTCCGGCGGCTGGCGGATGCGCGTCGCCCTGGCGCGGCTCCTTTTTTCGCGCCCCGATTTCCTGCTCCTGGACGAGCCCACCAACCACCTGGACATCGAATCGGTCGCCTGGCTGGAGAAATATCTCGCCCGTTTTCCTGGAACGCTCATGGTCATCTCCCACGACCGCGCCTTTTTGAACCGCGTGGCGGGGGTCATCGTCGAGCTGGATAACACCCGTCTCACCCGCTACGCCGGAAATTTCGACCGGTATCTGGAACAGCGCGCTGCGCACATCGAGCAGCTTGAAAAGGCCGCCGCCAAGCAGGACCGCCGAGTCGCCGAGCTCGAGCGCTTCATCCGCCGGTTCCGGGCCAAGGCGACCAAGGCCCGCCAGGCCCAGAGCCGGGTCAAAATGCTCACAAAGATGAAGCCGGTCGAACGGGTGGCCCCCCGGGCGAAAGCGCCGAAAATCCGCCTTCCCGATCCGCCCGCCTCCGCATATGAAACGCTGAAGGTGAGCGATCTCAGCAAAAGCTTTGGCGACAACCGGATTTTCTCCGGCGTGAACCTCACGCTCATCCGTGGGCAGAAGGTGGGACTCCTGGGTCCCAACGGCGCGGGCAAGACCTCCTTCATGAAAATCGTATCCGGTGAGCTGGAGCCGAGCGGCGGCCGAAGCGCGCCGGGAGATCGCGTCCGCGTGGGCTACTTCGCCCAGCACTCTCTCGACGCGCTGGAGATGAGCCAGACCGTGATGGAATCCGCGGCCGCCGCCGCCCGCGCCGATGTGGGAAAAACGGTGCTTCGCACCCTGCTGGGGGGGTTCCTGTTCACGGGGGATGCCGTGTTCAAGAAAGTAGGCGTGCTCTCGGGCGGGGAGCGTGCCCGGCTTGCGCTGGCCCGGCTGTTCCTCACCGGGTCCAATCTTCTGCTTCTGGATGAGCCGACCAACCATCTTGACATGGCCGCGCGGACGGCTCTCGAGGAAGCGCTGGAAGAATACGCCGGCACCCTCGTTCTCGTCGCGCACGACCGCGAGCTTCTCGAAGCGGTTTGTGACAGCTATTGGGTGATAGAAGAGAGGAATATCCGGCCGCTCGAAAATTCTCTCGAAGATTATCTCGAGGGGGTCGCCGCCCGGCGGCAGGGGGAGAACGGCGCGGAAAAATCCCGGCCTTCGCCGCGCAAAAACGATCGGGAAGCAAAGCGGCAGGCCGCCGAGTTGCGAAACCGCCTCCACCGCGAGACGCGCGATCTCAAAAAACGCTCCGAAGAGCTCGAAGAGCGCATTCACCGGTTAGAGGCCGAGGAAGAAGATCTCAAGATGCGGCTTGCCGAGCCGGGCCTTTACGATGAGGCGAACAAGCAAAAGCTCATGGGCCTCATGGACCGGCACCAGAAGGCCGCCTCCGCGCTCCAGGCCGACATGGATGAATGGGAGAAGATCGCCATCGCCATCGAGGACAAAGAGGCCGAGGTTCGCCGCGCGGCGGAATAGGTTTCACACTTTCTTTCCGCCCGGGGTTCCCGCCCGGGGGCTACTCCCACCTGAGAATTTTCAGATAACCCGCTTCGGGAAGATCGTTGACGAGCGGAAGGCCCATCGCCTGCTTGTGCGCCTGAACAGTCCGGAGGTGCGCGAAGCCTTCCCACAGGACGTGGCGGAAGGTGAATTCCAGGGTGTAGTGGAAAAGCTCGGGGTCGGTTTCGTCCCGCCAGTAAGTTCCGGGATGCGCCTTCAGGGTGAGGTTTTCCGTATATGACGTTCGGCTCTCGCCGGTGGGAAACCGATCGTCCGCTTGAATGACGCGGGTCTGCCTTTTCTCGCGCATGCTGCCCAGCGTCTCACCGGCGAGAATCTCCCACACCAGGTTGGTGCCGTCCTTCAGGGCGGCGATCAGATCGGCCATCTCGTGGAATCGTTTGGGATCGAGCGAGCGATCCGCCCCGCCGGTGTCGATGAGAGACTTGTCGCGCGGCAGATTCGCGCCGAAAAGCGCCTCCCCCCAGTTGCCCAGAAAATGACGGTAGTGAACCGAGGCGATATGGCTGACCTGCTTGCGGATAGACCACGCCCCCCAGCTTTTGTCGGGGCGAACGGCGTCGTACTGCTCATCGCTCATGCCCGCGACCTCGCGCTCGTACATCCCGGCGATCCGGGCGAAATCGGGAAAAAGGGCTTGCCCCGGGGTGTTCAGATCTTCGCTCATCTCGTGAAAAACCTCACTTCGTGCCCGGCGCGGGTTCGCCTCCCGCGCCAAACAGTCTCGACAGGTTGATTCGCCCCTCGGTATGAAATGGAATCCGCGAGCCGAAAGCGTCCGCGATGAAAGCGGTTCCGTCGAGGCGGTAGTCAATCGGTTTTTCGGGGTCGATTTCAAGGGCCTGGCGAATGAGGGCGAAAGTGGTTGTGCTGGCCGAAACGGTCGTCACCGCCTCGCTCAGACGCGGAACCTTCACGGTTTTGTTGCTGACCGCTTCGAGCAACGAGTTCTTGTTCAACGCCAGTGAAAACCGGAGCCCGCTGATCGTGACCGGCTGATTATTCGGGTTCCGGATCCGGACAGAGACGCGCATCCGCTGTTCGAGAATGGTCATGTCCAGCGGCAGGACGTCCACCAGCTGGATTTGAAGCGGCCTGTCCAGCGTCAGACCCGCGCAGCCGGTCAGAAAGAGGAGCAGGGTCAGGAGGGCGAGACAGCGGCTGTATTTCAGAGTCATGATCGGGTTCCTCGCAACGCGGGACAACCGCCGTTCCATACCGGACGTTTAACGGAATAAGCCCTTGAGCGTGTCGGTGACCTTGTCCGTCTTCGATTTTTTCCCGCCTTTTGTCACCCCTTCAATGAGGCCTTTGACGTCCTCCGCGCTCGGCGGGGATTTGATGATTCCCGCGATGTCGGGCCGGTAGCTCAGGTTGTCCCACGGTCCCTTGACGATGATCGGCACCTTGATTCCGGAGGCCCCGGTCGCACCGCCTTGCCCCTTCGATGTGAATACCAGCTTGGGCTCGAGCCTCATGTCCATCGTTTTGGGGGGAAGGGAGATCGCGCCTTTCCCCGTCAGGCGGAGAAGGGGGGATTTCATGAGCAGATCGCCGGTCCGCATGACGCCGTTTTGAATCTGAAAGGTGGCCGAAAGCTCGGAGAAATCCGTCTTCTGTGTTTCCCGCG
>CAMYJL010000319.1 GCA_947258645.1 uncultured Nitrospinota bacterium | reverse complement strand
AGTCCTCGGGCCGAATGATGGGGATCGAACTGATGATGACGTTTGGCAGGAAGGGCGTTCCCTCCGGGCCCTCGCGTTGGGCGATGAGGTTCTCTCCATATTCGATGACCTCGGGCTCGTCGTTATAGGCCTGAAGTCTTCCGGTCGGAGAAAAGAAGGGAACCGAATCCTCGATCTGCTCCAGGAAGGGAACGCGCGGGTAGGAACGGAAGAGCATCAGGGCAGTGCCGGGCTCGCCGTACTTGCCCGCCATGACGTCGTCATATTTGTATCCGCGCGTGGGGGTCGATGCATCCAGCAGGCGCTGGACATAGATCTCGGATTTTTTCTCCAGAGCAAATTTCCAGTAATTTTCAAAGCGTTTGTCCTTGAGAATCTCCCCCAGTTTCTTTGCCATCTCGGCCATGATGAGGATGTCATCTCTCGTATCGTAGATGGGCTTCACGCCCCCCTTCCAGATTTGAAGGAAGGGGTTCGAGCAGGAGGCCGTGACCTCGGGCTGTTCGAACTCCATCCAGGTGTTCGCCGGGAGGAGAATATCCGAGTATTCAGCCGTGGAAGTTAATTCGATCTCCGAGCAGACGATCATCTCAATTTTTGGATTCACGTTCTTGATCATTTCGTAGAGCCATTTGGCGTTATTGAAAATGTTCACGTTCGTAAACCAAAGAGATTTCGTTGGAGAAGGCATATGGGTTTTACCTGTGAAGACCTTGCGCCCAAATTTCGGGGTATTCACAACGAGAGGCTTATCGCCATAGTTCCAGTAGGCGGGCTCTTCATCCTTGATGGTTCCGCGCACCTTGATGTTCTTCCCGTCCGCTTTCGGATCGAGGTTGGGCTTGAAGGGATCCTCGACAATCCAGCCCTTGAAGCCGGGACCGCTCCAATCTGACCCCTGGAACAGGGCGGCTTTATAGTTTCCCGCCCACGTATGGCAGCCCGCGCCCGGCCGACCGATGTTCCCCGTCAGGCTCATGGGAAGATACTGGGCCCGGTTGGTCATGGTCGCGTGGAACCAATGGTTGACTCCTTCGCCCACGTGCAGAGCGGCGGGCTTGATCGTCGCCACATCCTTGGCGAATTGCTCAATGAGCTCTTTTGGCGAATGGGTAATCTCATGGACGGTGTCGAGATCGTAGTCCTTGAGATGATGGGATTTATACATTTCAAAAACCGGCATCACTTCGATTTCTTTGCCGTTCACCAACGTGACTGTGAACTTCCCTTCGAGAGCCGGGTCGAGATTTTTTTCACCCAAACGGGTTCCTACGTCATCGCGGGTGATGGGAACCGCCTTATTCTTCCCTTTGTCCCAGACCATGAAGTCGCCCACGGCGTCGCGCATCTTCGGCGTGAGTCCATGAATTTTGAAAGAGGGTCCGCCCGAGATGTCCTGATTTTCGTAGTCGCGGATAATATCCTGTGGCCGCAACCGACGCAGATTGTCCGTCCGGACAAGAAGCGGAAAATCGGTGAATTCCTTGACAAATTTCGCGTCATACCATTCCCGTTCGATGAGAATTTTCGTCACACCAAGGAGAAGGGCAGTGTCCGTCTGCGGGCGGATGGGAATCCAATAGTCCGCCTTCGTCGCCGGCGGGCTGTATTCAGGCGCAACAACGATGATCTTTGCTCCCCGCTCCATTGATTCCATAAAAAAGTGGGAATCGGGGCGCTTGTTCTCGACGAGGTTTTTCCCCATGTGGATATGAAGCTTCGAGTTTCTGAGGTCGTTGAAATCGCAATCCGATGCCTGAAGACCGTGAACGAAAGGATGCCCTGGCGCCTGATCGCCGTGCCATGTGTAGTTCGACCAGGAACGTCCGCCGCGAGCCTTCTTCGGGCCAACGCCCCGAACGTGAGAGTCGATAAGAGACATGGTGTTGGCGAAGCGGTACATGCCGTACTTGCCGATGACACCAAGGAGGCCCATGCCGCCCCGGAATTTCATCGTCCGGGTGCCGGCTCCGTCCCAGTGAGTCAGCGTCTCGGGAGCATAGCCCTGGGCGAGGAGGCGCTGCTTCCCTTTTTCTCCGCTGTAGGTTTTGGCGATCTGGATGAAGCCCTTGGCGGCGTAGGTGTAGGCATCGTCCCATTTCACGCGGACAAAGGTGTCGGTGCCCCGGGAGTCGAACTTGTATTTTTTCTTGTTCGCCTCGGTGAGCTCCGGGAAGCCATCGTCGGCCCATTTCTTCCATCCGCGACGAACCATCGGGTAGCGAAGGCGGTAGGGGCCGTACATGCGCCGCTGAAAGGTAAATCCGTTGGGGCATCCCCGGGGGTTCCAGTGGTGGGTGGCCTTGACCCCGTAGATGTCGGTGATGCGGTGCTTGTCGTAGTTCTGCTCGGTGCGGAGAACGACGCCGTTCCGGGTAAACGCCCTGAGGCGGCATTCGTGGGTACAGTTCGGCGAACAGACCCAGGTGAAGGAGCCGTCCACCTTGTACTGATCACGGTAGACCTTCTCCCAGCCCCGGTTGGGATAGTTCGTGAGCGGGTTCCCCATGTCCCCGGTGGGATGCAGGGCCGCGAGCGCAAGGCCTTTTCCGCTCCAGGCGATAAGGCCGCTGCCGCTGGCGGCGAGGAATTGGCGTCTGGATAATTTCATTTCATTTTCCCTCCATACCCGAGCCCATTCAGTTACATAGAAGTCCGGTCCTTGATTTGACTGTCTTGTAAATCCATCGAGAGCGCCGCAGTGAACAGGTAGCGGTTCGCGCACTGCGAGCAGATGCCTTGGGAAGGCTCCCAGGCGGGATACTCCAATTTCACCTTTTGGGAGAAGTGATCAGATGGTTCGGCCCATTCGTGCGTCGGGAACCGGCACAGGGGACATAGAGCGCCGGGGCAGAACGCGGGGCAAGGCTCCCCTTCCTCTGTAATATCGACGGATATCTTCAGAGCCGAACAGAGGGCGGCGGCACCGGTGACCATCTGGCGGAGTTCCGCGTTGGAAGGCCTCGGGCCGTCCCACAGGGTCTCGAGCACCTGTTCTGCGGCCCGGTCGCCCAGATTCGGGAACAGGGTCTGAAATTCCGCGGCCCGTCGCTCGCGAATGTCCTGGGGCAACAGTCCTTTCCGCTCAAGTCTCCCGTCCACGGAAAGATCCCAAAGCGTGCGGTAACGATCACGGAAAAGGGATTCTTCGGAGGGAGAAACTCCAGAGAGGGGTCGGGAGGTGTCATATTCGAAAGCGGGGTCAAGAATGTCGAGAATATGGATCAATTCGTGACGGAGAAGATAGGCGCAACGCTCCGGATCACAAAGCGTCTCGACCTTGATTTGAACACCCAGGCGAGTTCCGTCTTCGCTAAGCTGGGCGCTTTCCTCTTCATCCCGGAAGGTTCGCGCGAAATAACATTCCGACGGAAGGGCTCCTTCTCCGGTGAATTCCGACAGGATGTCTTTCACGCGGTCCGGATAGCCCATCTTCACAAAATAACGGCGGTAGAGGACAAAAAAAGCCGCCTCGCGTTTGCGAGGCGGCACATCCGTGTAAATGGCGTCAACCTGCTTCCTAAAGGAAGCCGCCAGGCGGAAATCATTGTCCAAAATATTGCGCTGGATTTCTCTCTCCACCACCGCTTCGCAAAGAGCGTCGTCAAACGACAAGAACATAGCCCTCTCCCCCAGTCGCACGCTATGTTGTGTTGCCATCAACAATATAGAGAAATTAAGATGTTTTAATCTTTTAATGTTTTAAAAAAAACGCTCCTTCTCTTCTTTGACTACTTCCAGCTCAAAATCGGCTGTCCACAAATACTCCCGTACATGACACTCTCCTGCGCACCTCTCCCTTGAATTTCTCCCGGGACTTGCCTCGGCAAACGGCCTTCTGCTCTACCTGAATAATGATTCAGCGGGCGAAGTATCCGTTCTTAATATAAGAATATAATATCTTGAATTCTTCTTAAATTAATCCCCCAAAGATTTTTCCGCAAGCCCTTTTTTCACTGTAGTGGAATTTTGCACCAACTTATTGAAACAGGTTTATTTTGGGGTGACATCCTTTCCTTAGAGCATTGTTGGCATCCTCTCCCACCTCGCCAACGTCCCCGGATCTACCCCGAGCACCCCGGCCATTTCCTTCTGGCTGAGGCCCCGCGTCCAACGGTAGGCCTTGAGCCGTTCGCCCGCTGTTCGCGCTTTCCCATCCCAGGGGGTGTAGCCGAGGAAGGCGATGATTCTCGGGATGAACTGAATGGAGGGAGTGGTCCGGCCCGTTTCCCAGTTATGATACGTGCATTCATTGACACCGAGACGCAATGAACCCCCCTTTTGAGATAGTTGTAAAGTGAGCCGTTTTTTCTTCAGATGGTC
>CAMYJL010000318.1 GCA_947258645.1 uncultured Nitrospinota bacterium | reverse complement strand
GCCAGTTTGCCGAGGCCGTCCGGTCGGTTGCGCCGGACGCTACCGGTGTCCCGATCATCGTGACCGAGGCGGGAGAGGCCGTGGTGTCGGCGTTCAAGGAGGCGAGCATGATCGCGTTCGCGCTGATTTTGGCGATTCTTCTGGCCATCATGCGGCGGGCGGCTGATATCCTTCTCGTGCTTGCGCCGCTTCTCCTCGCAGCTCTCCTCACGGTGGCGGTGATGGTTCTTCTCGGGCTGCCGTTTAACTTTGCGAACATCATCGTCCTGCCCCTGTTGCTGGGGCTCGGGGTGAGCAGCGGTATTCATCTCGTCATGCGCCAGCGCGAGGAAAAGGAAGGCGTGCGTGTCCTTGCGAGCAGCACGCCGGGCGGGGTGCTCTTCAGCGGTCTCACCACCATCGCCGCCTTCGGCAGTCTGACGTTCTCCGGCCACCGGGGGATGACGAGCATGGGCCTTCTCCTCGCTATCGCCATTTCGTTTACGCTGATCGCCACGCTCGTCGTCCTGCCCGGCCTGACGGCGCTCATCGCGCCGGGAGAAAGGAGAAGGGGCTCATGAGGGCGGTGATCCTCGCGGCAGGGATGGCCCGGCGCCTTTCCCGCCCCGATCCGCCGCCGAAAATCCTTCTCTCGTTTGGCGGGGAGACGCTGCTTGCGAGGCACCTGCGGATTCTGGATCATTTCGGAATCGGCCGGATCGACATCTGCGTGGGGTTCCGCGCGGAGACGATAGCCGAAGAGCTCGCCCGCCTCGGCGCGGCGGAGCGCGTCGTCACTCACCTCAACCCGGAATTCGACCGGGGCTCGATCCTTTCGCTGTGGACGGTGCGGGACGCTTTCATCTCGAACGAGCCGGTCATCTACATGGACGGCGACGTGCTTTACGATCACCGGATGATCCGGCGGCTCATCGAAGCAGAGGCGCCGAACTGTTTTCTGATGGACCGAGATATCGATCCGGGCGAGGATCCGGTCAAGCTCTGCGTGAGGGATGGCCGCCTCGTCGATTTCCACAAGCGGCCCAAAAACTCCTACGATTGGGCGGGGGAGTGGATCGGCTTCGCCCGCTTCACGCCCGAGGCGGCCGGGGAGGTCGCCCGGGTGGTAGAAGACGATATCGGCGCGGGAAAGCGCGACGCGATCTATGAAGAAGTGTTCCGCGATGTTTTGCTCGCCGCGCCCGAGGGGGAATTCGGCGTGGAAGACATCACGGGCCTGCCGTGGGTGGAGATCGATTTCCCCGAAGATCTGGAAAAGTCCGAGCGAGAAATTTTCCCGCGGCTGGAGGCGCTTCCGGAATGAGCTTTTCTGAATTCTCTGGCGATCCCTGGGATCAGCGCTTCGCGCGGCTGGCCGTTCAGCCGCTTGTGGACACCGCCGTCACGCCAAACCACCTGACCGGCCTGGGCCTCATTTCCGGTCTCGCGGCGGGCGGTCTTTTCGCCCTCGGCGGAAGCGCCGCCCATTGGGGCGCCGCGCTGTTCATGATCTCCGCTTTCATCGATCACACCGACGGTGAGCTCGCGCGGATGAGCGGCCGGACGAGCACGTTCGGTCACTACTTCGACCTCCTCGCTACCGCTCTGGGCATGATCGCTCTCTTCATCGGAATGGGCGCCGGCCTCGGGGGAAGCATCCTCGGCGAGTGGGCCGCCTTCCTGGGAATTACAGCGGGGATTTCGGTCGGGATCATTTTCGCGCTGCGCGCCGGACTGGAGCAGCGGCTCGGCAAGGAGGCAACGGCGCAGCCCGCCTGGGCGGGTTTCGAGATCGAGGACGTTCTCTATCTCGTCGGGCCCATCACCTGGCTGGGCGGCCTTGTTCCGTTCCTGATCGCCGCGGGAGTCGGTGCGCCCGCGTTTTTGATCTGGCAGATATGGGAGGCCAGCCGGGAGGAAAGAGAACGCGCCGCAAGCGAGCCCGGGTTTTCCGAGATGTTTTGGGATCAGCGCCTCGCGCACCTGATCGTCCGCCCGTTCGCGGAGAGTTCCCTGAACCCGAACCTGCTGACGGCGCTGGGACTCGTTTGCGGGCTCGCGGCGGGCGGCCTCTATGCCGTGGGCGGCTGGGCGGCCCACGTGGGCGCCGCCCTGTTTATCCTGGCCCTGCTGGCCGATCATGTGGACGGCGAGCTCGCCCGGATGAGCGGCGAGACGAGTACCTTCGGCCACTACTTCGGCCGCGCCGCCGCCGGGGTCGGCTACGCCGCCCTTTTCGCCGGAATGGGCATGGGCTTGGGTGAAAGCGCGCTCGGCTCCTGGGCCGCGACGATGGGTATGGCGGCCGCCGCCGCCATCGTGATCGCTTTTCTGGTGATCATCGTTTTCGAACTCATGCGGGGCCCCCGGACGCTCGTCCAGCCCGGCGGATACGGATTCCGCATCGAGGACCTCATGTACCTCGCCGCGCCCATCACCTGGCTGGGCGGGCTTGTTTTCTTCTTCACCGCCGCTTGTGTCGCCGCGCCGGTCTTTCTCGTCTGGGTGGTCTGGGATATCCGCCGTGCCGGACGGGAGGGATGACCGCCGTGCCCATCCTCGTCACAGGGGCCACCGGCTTTGTTGGCTCGGCCGTCACCCGGCGGCTTCTGGCGGCAGGAGAGAGGGTGCGCGCGCTCGTCCGGCACGGGAGCGATCGGCGCAACCTCGAGGATCTGGACGTGGAGATCGCGGCCGGGGATCTTCGGGACCCCATCTCGCTGGAGCGGGCGCTCGAGGGCTGCCGTGCCCTATACCATGTCGCCGCAGACTACCGGCTTTGGACGCCCCGTCCGGATGAAATCTACGAGACCAACGTCAATGGCACGAAAAACATCATGCAGGCGGCAGGCGTGGCAGGCGTGGAGCGAATCGTCTACACGAGCAGCGTCGCCGCCCTCGGCCTTAATCCTGGGGGGAGCCCTGCGGATGAGAATACGCCCGTCTCGCTCGCCGACATGGTCGGCCACTACAAGCGCTCAAAGTTTCTGGCCGAAGAAGAAGTCCGGCGCCTCGTCCGCGAATCGAACCTCCCCGCGATCATCGTGAATCCTTCCGCGCCCACCGGCCCCCGCGACATCAAGCCGACGCCCACCGGGCGGATGATCGCCCGGGCGGCGGCGGGGCGCGTGCCAGCCTATGTGGATACCGGGATGAACATCGTCCACGTGGATGATGTGGCGGAGGGTCATCTGCTCGCGTTCTCGAAGGGAAAGGTGGGGGAGCGGTATATTCTGGGCGGGCGCAACATGACGCTCGGTGAGATACTGGCCGCGATCGCCGCCGAGGCGGGGCGAAAGCCGCCGCGCGTGCAGTTGCCGCACGCTCTTGTGATGCCGGTGGCCTGGGCGGGCGAACTCTGGGCGCGGCTCACCGGCGGTGAGCCCTTCGCGACCGTGGACGGCGTGCGCATGGCGATGAAGAAGATGTTTTATTCCTCGGCAAAGGCCGAACGCGAGCTCGGCTACCGCGCCCGCCCCGCCGAAGAAGCTTTTCGGGACGCGGTGGCGTGGTTCCGCGCAAACGGGTATCTCTCGTGAACCGTCCGCTGACGGCTCCGGCCGCATCCGAAAAGCCGGCTTCGTTTTCTTCTATGAAAATCGCGATCTGGATTGGCTTCCTGATCGGCTTCTCGCTTTTCACCGGTCTCATCGTCTATCAGGGCGCAGGAGAGGTTTTCGCGGCGGTGGCGCTCGCGGGATGGGGGTTGATTCTGGTCGCTTTCGCCCACCTCGCCGTCCTGGCGGTGGATGCGATGAGCCTCCGGGCTCTGCTTTCCCGAAGCGCGCAGGCTTCATTTTTCCGGATCAGCTGGATCTGGTGGATGGGCGCTTCGGTCAATGCCCTGCTGCCGGTGGCCCAGGTGGGCGGCGAGCTGGTGCGCACCCGGTTGCTCGCGCGAAGCGGAGTCCCCGGTGCACAGGCCGGTGCTGCAATCGTCGTCGGGCTCACGGGAGGTGTTTTTACGCTCATCCTTTTCGCCCTGTCCGGGGGGGTTCTCCTCGGGGCCGGTTTGGGAGCTGACCGCAACGGCTTGATGGTGCGCCTTCTCGCCGGGCTCGCAGTATTCGGTGGGCTGATTTTCGGCTTCTTTCTTGCGCAACAAAGGGGTCTCTTCCTCCGTTTGGCGCGTGTGTTCGAGCGCCTCGCCGGCGGGCGCGAATGGACCGGGATCATCGGCGGGGCGGAGGCGCTTGACCGGGCTGTCGTCTCGCTCTACCGCGACAGGCGCGCCTTCGCCGCCTGCTGTCTGTGGCGGCTCGCAGGCTGGCTGATCGGCGCGGGTGAGGTCTGGCTCGCTCTTTATCTTCTGGGACATCCGGTGGATTTCGTGACGGCGCTCATTCTCGAAAGCCTGG
>CAMYJL010000317.1 GCA_947258645.1 uncultured Nitrospinota bacterium | reverse complement strand
TTATCATCAAAATAATAATAGGAAACTCAGACACACTGAAGCTTAAGTGCTGGGATAAGGCAACAAGGAAACAATCTGGGAATTTTACAACGATGATAACACCAAGCCCAATGAAAAACCAACCCCCCTTTTTTTCAGAAAATTTTCTCTGATATGATGGCCGTTGATCTTATCGCAACCGATTATCCACAGACGCAAACCGAGGCAAAAATGACCAAAATCAACCTTCTTCAGCATTTCAGCATTTACTGCCGCGACCTGGAGCCCATGCACAAGTTCTACACCGCGGTCCTCGGAATGGCCGAACTTCCGCGCCCGGAATTCCCCTTTCCCGGCCACTGGCTCGACGCCGGGGAAGGCCACCACATTCATCTCTCGAAGGTTCACGAAGGACACACCACCCACTCCATCAGCGAAAACGAAGAGGGCTACACCGACCACCATTTCGGCCTCCTCACCGACGACCTGGACGGAATGAAGGAGCGCCTGCGCTCGAACGGTATTCCCTTCCATGACGAACCCTACGGGTACCGTCAGATTTTCTTCCGCGATCCGGAGAACAATCTCATCGAGGTGGCCTCGGCGGAGATGTTCGGAATGTAGGGGGTGAGGTCGAAACTCCGCTCAACCACATCGGCCCATCGCTCAAGCTGGGCCTCCCGCCGCTCCCGGAAGGAAGGCCCGCGGCGCGACGCCGCTTCGGGCAGGCCCGCCGAATCGCGAACCCATCCCAGAAAGGCGTTTCTGAGCCCATCGTTTTCAAACAGACCGTGAAGATAGGTTCCGAAAACGCGCCTGTCCTCCGACACGGCCCCTTCCTCCCGGCTCACGCCGCCGGAGCCCGGGCCGAAAAAAGCGGGCGACGCGCCGGAACCGGCCCTTTCGCTTTTGCCCATGTGGATCTCGTATCCTTCCGCCTCGCCATCAAAAAATGGGAGCCGCGCCCGGAGGCGGACCCGGCGAAGGATCTTTTCTCCCTCGAGCGTGGTCTTGACCGGCAAGAGGCCGAGCCCCCGCGCTTCTCTCTCGGGGGATTCCACGCCGTGCGGATCGAGAACCCGGAGGCCGAGCATCTGATATCCGCCACAGAGTCCGGCAACGACTCCTTTTTTTTCGGCAAAAGCCGCCACCGCCCGGTCCAGCCCGTTTTCGCGCATCCAGGCCATATCAGCCGCAACGCACTTCGACCCCGGCAGGATGACCGCATCCGCTCCACTCACGTCGTCCGCTCTTCGCGCCAGAAAAAGATGGGTCCCCTTGTCTTCGAGGAAGGGCTCTATATCCGTTGAGTTGGCGAAATGGGGAAGACGAATGACGGCGATACGGACCCGTCCGTCTCTTTCCGGCGGAGGCCCCGCCGGCAATCGATCCAGATCGAGCGCATCCTCCGCGTCCAGACGGAAATCTTCTACATGAGGCACCAGGCTGGCGACCGGCACCCCCGTCCTTTCCAGCAGCGCGGCGGGGCCGCCCCCCAGGCTCTCCGCCTTCCCGCGAAGCTGGTTGATGACAAACGCGCTGATCCGGCTTTGCCACCCGGGCGGACAAAGCGCCCAGGTTCCGTAAAGAGACGCGAAGACGCCGCCCGCCTCGATGTTCCCCACCAGAATCACGGCGGCGTCCGCCATTTCCGCGGCCCTGAAGTTGGCGAGGTCGCGCTCGAAGAGGTTGATCTCGCCCGCGCCGCCCATCCCTTCCATCACGATCACCTCGAACCGCGCGGCGAGCCGCCCGTATGAGTCGCGAATCTGATCGGCGAAGCGGCCGTGAGCGGCCCGCAGCGCCTCTTCGCCCAAAGCCCCCAGCGGCTCACCGCCGAGGAGGACGTGCATCCGCCGCCCGGACTCGGGCTTGAGGAGGACGGGGTTCATGTCGCCCTCGGGCGGGATCCCGGCGGCGCGCGCCTGCAGGGCCTGCGAGCGGCCGATCTCTTTTCCGTCCGGCGTAACGAAGGAGTTCAGCGAGATATTCTGTGCCTTGAAAGGCGCGACCCTCACACCCTTTCGGTGGAGAATCCGGCAAAACGCGGCGACGAGAGCGCTCTTGCCGACCCCCGAAGCTGTCCCGAGTACCATGAGGGCACGCGCGCGCACGCTCTCACCCTTCACGCTAAGAGGGAGTGGAGGGAAAGATCAAAACTCGACCCCTGGCTGCGCTTTGACCCCCCGGTCGAAAGGATGTTTGATCTTCCGCACGTCCGAGGCCAGATCGGCGCAATCGATGATCTCCTGCGGAGCGCCGCCTCCGGTGGGCATGACGTGAAGGGCCGGATCGCGCCGCTCCAGCACCTCGATCATCTCGGCCGCTTCGAGATGTCCGTAGCGCAAGGCGAGGTTGATCTCGTCCAGAATGACAAGATCGTACTTTTTCGACTCGATGGCCTCGCGGGCGATCTTCCATATTTCCCGGGAGGTGAGCCGGTCCTGGTCCGGGTTTTTCGTGATCCAGGTGAAGCCGTCCCCGAGACCCGCGCACACCTCCAACTCCGGCGCGAGCCGCTTCGCCGCCTCCACCTCGCCCGTCTTCCAGGTTCCCTTGATGAACTGGATGAGAAACACCTTTTGCCCCTGGCCGACGGCCCGAAGCGCGAGCCCGAAAGCCGATGTCGTCTTCCCCTTGCCCTCGCCCGTGATCACCAAGACGAGGCCCTGCCCTGACTTCGCCATCAACACGCCACCTTCAGGGACAATCGGCGATCCGCCATGAAATCCTCCTGCTTTTCGGAACACGCCAGGCGCTTCCAAAAAAATCCGGCGCTGTCCCGGGCTGTCTCATTTCTGGCATCATATCAGAATCCCCTGAATTCCTTGGAAGGAGCCATCCATGACCCACCAGCGTCTCCGGAAACAAAACGCCACGAACGCCCCCGGTCAGTATTCGCGAATCGTCATTGCCGGGAAGACGGTCTACATGGCCGGGCAGACGGGATTCGGCCTCGACGGCGAGCCGGCCGCGCCCGGCGATCCGGCCACCCAGGCGCGCCAGGCCTGCGAGAACATCAAAACACTCGTGGAAGAAGCAGGCGGCGACCTCTCCTGCGTCGTCAAGCTCACCACCTACATCACCGATCGCGCATACAGGGTTCCCGTCTATGAAATCATCGCCGAGTACTTCGGCGATCATGCCCCTGCCAGCACCGGCCTCATCATCGATGGCATGGCGCACCCCGACATGCTCGTCGAAATCGAAGCCACCGCTGTGCTGCCATGATGGAACAGGGAAAATTGGAAAAATGTTCCTGGTCTCTTCGGGCGGACCCCCGATCCGCCGAGAAGTTCCTGCGTCTCGCCGTCCTTTTTCTTATCCTCCGCCGGCGGCGATCCGCCATACCTGCGCCACGAGGAAGCAGAGGGCGAAACCCATCAGCAGGGGCATCAGCGACGCCACGGCCGTCCATTTCGCGCTCCGCGTCTCCTTCCATATCGTGTAGATGGTGGTCGAGCAGGGATTGTGCACGAGGCTGAACAGCATGAGGTTGACGGCCATCAGGAGGTCCCACCCGCCAGCCCGGAGCAGCTGGGCGGTCGCCGCCTCGCTCTCCAGCTCGAACATCACGCCGGCGCCCCCGCCGACGCCGGCGATCCCCCTCATCAGAACGGTCAGCATGAGCACCGTCGGGACGACGATCTCGTTGGCCGGAATCGCGACGATGTAGGCGAGGAGGATGACGCCGCTCAGCCCGATCAGGCTTCCGAACGGATCGAGCGCGCCGACGATGTGGGTGGCCAGGCTGGCCTCGCCGATTTGGACGTTCGACACGAGCCAGATCACGGCCCCGGCCGGCAGGGCGAAGACGATCGCGCGCCAGAGGACGAAAATCGTACGGTCGATCAACGAGGTGTACAGGGTCTGCAGAACCCGCGGCGGCCGGTAGGGCGGAAGCTCGAGGCTGAACGTGGAGACTTCTCCCCGAAGCAGCGTCCGGGACAGCAACCACGATGCCAGGAAGGTGAGCAGGACGCCCAGGACGGCAACCCCCACCACGGCCAGCGCCGAGACCAGCCCCGCCAGGTAGGTCGGCGCCAGCGCGCCGATGAAAATCGAGGCGATCAGGATCTGCGTCGGCCACCGGCCGTTGCAGAGTGCGAAGTTGTTCGTGATCATCGCGATGAGCCGCTCGCGGGGGCTCTCGATGATACGCGTCGCGATAATCCCCGCGGCGTTGCATCCGAACCCCATCGCCATGGTCAGCGCCTGCTTTCCGTGCGCCCCCACCCGCTTGAACATTCGGTCCAGGTTGAACGCCACCCGCGGAAGGTAGCCCAAATCTTCCAGCAGCGTGAACATCGGAAAAAAGATCGCCATCGGGGGGAGCATGACGCTGATCACCCATGCGGTGGCCAGGT
>CAMYJL010000316.1 GCA_947258645.1 uncultured Nitrospinota bacterium | reverse complement strand
TTTTCAGGAGCGTCCGGCCCCGCAGCAGGCCGCCGGTCTGGCCGGTCCTCGTGAAGGTCTCGTAACTGGTGTCCACGAAGTCGAAAAACCGCTTGAGCTCGTCTTCCGTGAAGCCCTGGCCGCTGTGGTAGTACTCGAGGATGATCGTGGTCTCCAGCTCGGTGAGGTAGCGCAGGCCGATCAGGTAGCTGATGGCGTCGTATTCGCGCCGGGAGAGCCCTCCCCGGCTGTCGACCGCCCCCTTTTCAAAATCCGAGGTCCACGCCCATTCGCCGTGGATTTCAAAATTGGGCTGGATGTTCCGGGAGAAGTCGAAGCCGAATCGGGTGGTGCGGCTCGCGCCCGCGAAGAAGAGAAAGTCGATGTCGGTGTCCCAGAGGAGGAGGTAGAGCTTGGCGGCGAAGTTGACGTGGTCTTCTTTGCCGAAATCGTCGTTGAAATTGTCGTAGACGGGCAGGGCGACGGCGCTCAGGCTGGCCGTTTTCACCGGGCCCGAAAAGCTCCGGACGGCTTCCCCGCGGAAGAGGATGAAGCCTTCGAGCGCCTCTTCGGGATCTTCGGGGTCCCGGTTCCGGCCGATGAAGTTGACCGGGTTCCAGGCGTACCCCTTTCCCCAGCGCACCAGTTTCTTCCCGGCATCGAAGGAGAGGTGGGCGTTGTGCTTGTAGGTGGCGAACCCCTCGAGGAGCTTGGTGGTCTCCTCCCACCCGTCGTAGCTGTACTTGACCTCCGCGTTTCCCCGGAAGAAGGCGGAGAGATTGCCCGCGGTGTATGTTCCCTCGAGGCGGAGGCTGAAGGGATATTCTTCGAAGGTTTCCCCTTCGTTCTGATCGAAAAACCGGAGGCGGTAGAGCGCCGTGTCCGAATCGGCGCCGAACAGCTTGGGCTCGAATTCGAGGAAGCCGTTCAGGCTGAGCGGCGCTTTTGATTTTGATTCGATTTCTTTTTCGATCTCGCCCAGGTCAACCTTGTACTCGTCCTGGGCACGGGGCGCAGGGGGGAGCAGCAGGAAAAAGGAAAATGCGAGAACTGCTCCGGCCGTCCATCTCAACGGAGGGTTCCAACCTTGGGTAGAAAACTCAGGGAAAAAACCTCATCCGCGAGGTCTTTTCTCGTGATCTTGACAAAAATCATGATCGACCGGTAGCCCTTCTGGAGGGGGCTGTCCGTTTCGACCACGGCCGGGCGCCGGATTCCTTCTCCATAGGCCTTGGTTTGCTTGAAATAAAGCGTTTTGATGAGAAGGCCGGTCGAGGCGTAACACTCGATGCGCGTGGGGAGCATGGTTTCCTTGTCCACCCACATCTTCAGCTTGTCGTACGCGACGGAGCCGCTCTTGGCCTTCAGGTGGAGCAGGTGCTGTTTTCCGTCGTCCTTCAGATCCGTGACGCTGTATTCCGCATGGTAGTCCAGCCGCAGGATGTCGGCGTTGTTGAACACGCCGCCCACGACGGACTGGAGGCTGGTGATCCGGAGCGGCCGGGCGACGTTCGGGATGTAGAGCCACATGTTTTCGTCCAGCCGGAGGGTGGAGCGGCCCTTTTCGCTCGAAGGGGAGAGGAAGAGGGAGACCACCTTGTCGGTCCCCTTTTTCAAAGTGTAGAGGATGAACTCCCGTTTCGCCCCGCTCGGCTCGATGTTGATCAGCTTCCGGTAGGACTCGTAAGTTCCCGGTTGCAAATTCCCGTCAACGGTCTTGAGAATTTCATCTCCCGTCAGGGAATAAGCCGGAGTCCCGAAGGAGAGGACGGCCAGTATCAACAAGAGTGCGATCGGCATCGGGTGCTCTCCTATACGTGCCTGAGCGCGTCGATGGGCTCCATCCGGGATGCCTGGAAGGCGGGCTGAAGACTCGCCAGGATGGAGATGGCGACGACGAGCGCCGAGACCAGGGTCACTTCCAGCGGATGGACGGTGGGCGCCAGGACGAAGGAACCTCCCCGCCCGAACTGGAAGGGAATTTCAATGGTGTTCAGGACGAAGATGATCCCTCCTCCCAGGACCACGCCGACGATGGCGCCGAAGACGCCCAGGCAAAATCCTTCGATGAGAAAGAGGGAGAGAATGGTCCTTGGCGGCGTGCCGATGGCGCTGATGGTGCCGATCTCGCGCACGCGCTCATAGACCGACATCATCATGACGTTGAGAATGCTGATCAGAACGACCGCGATGAGAATCAGCCGGATGAAAAAGGTGATGACGTCGATCATGTTGGCGATGTTGGCGAACGGGGTCAGCTTCGGCCAGGGGTGGACCTCGAATTTCGGTTTCCCTTTTTTGTTCAGCGCTCCGGCCAGGGAAGTCTGCAGCGCCTTGGCCACCTGCTTCGCCCCCCCCAGGTTTTTCAGGTTCAAGGCGATCTCGCTGACTTCCTTATTCCGTATCCGGAGGATTTCCCGGGCGTCGTCGATGTGGATGTATCCGTCCCGTCCGCCGGGGCCGGTAGCGCTCTCCAGGATTCCGGATACTTTGAACGTTTTTCCGTTGACTGAGCCGTCCTTGTTGGTCGCCACAACCACCGCCGTATCCCCGGTCTTCAGGTTCAGCCCGCGGGCGAGCAGTTCGGGGACCAGGATCGACCCCTTCATCAGTGGATTGGATAGAGATTTCGCGCCCTTGTCCCCGTTGATGATCCGCGAGGGGAGCAAGGGGACGGTCGCGAACTCCTTTTCGGGGTCCACGCCGTTGATGCGGATGTTGGTCGATTCGTTGAAGTTGCTGAACAGGCCGCCGAACTTGATGCGGGCCGAATAGGAGGCGATTCCTTTGGTATTCGCGAGCGCCTTTTCGATCAAAACGAGATCTTTTCCCGTCAGGTTCATGGTCAGGGGAAGGTTGTCGATGGAAGCCACGTAGCCCCGGCGGTGAATCTGCACATCCCCCAGAAACGAGTCGGTGATCTGACCGATCATGAGATCCTTGAAGGACCCGGTGACGGAATTGAACACCAGAACGAAAACCACGCCGAGGCAAATCAGGGAGGTGGTCAGGAGGGTCCGGCGCCTGAATCGCAGCAGATTCCGGACGGCAATTTTAAACAGGTTGCGCATGGGCGACCTCCCGATTGGTGATTCGGCCGTCCTCGAGGGTGTAAATCACCTCGGCCTCGCCAATGATTCTGGAGTCGTGAGTGGAAAAGATAAAAGTGGTATTGAATTCTTCCGTCATTTTCTTCATCAGCTGGATGATCATGTGCGCGGTGTCGTGGTCCAGATTGGCTGTCGGCTCATCGGCCAGAACAAGCTTGGGCCGCGTCACCAGGGCCCGCGCTACCGCGACACGCTGCTTTTGGCCGCCCGAGAGTTGTTCCGGGTATTTATTCCGCTGATCCGCCATCCCGACGGACTCCAGAAGCGCTGTAACGCGGTTGGCTCGCTCCTGGGCTGGCAGGGTCTGGACCATGGTGAGCGGGTATTCGATGTTCTCGAATGTCGTCAGAACGGGCATGAGGTTGAAGTTCTGGAAAATAAAACCGATATTTTTTCCCCGGAACTTTGCGGCTTGTAGCCGGTTGAGCCGGGCAACAGCCATTTCCGCTACCACGAGGCCCCCCGCGGTCGGCTTGTCGAGACAACCAATCAGGTTCAACAACGTGGTTTTGCCGCTCCCCGACGGCCCCGCGAAGGCGACGAACGAACCTTCCATAATCTCGAAACTCACCTTCCGTAAGGCCTGGACCTCGATCTCTCCGGTTGAATAGGTTTTCACGATATCCCTGGCTAGGATGAGAGACATAGGTCCCCTCCAGAAAGAATTTGTCAGGATGTATTGAATGTCCCCTGACAGATGGTTTTGCTCGCTTCTCCGGGTGCTTTTGGCTCATCCCCGGTTTTTAGAAATTGCCAAAGCATGACCTGTTCTAACGCCACTACCCGTTTTGACGACAAAGAGTTCCATTTATCCTGAGTTGGCCTCAGGCCCGGCCAGCGCATGATCCTGACTCCCACCTCCCATGGGCCGCGTCGGCGCGCCCCAAGATCTCCGCGCCGCCGTCTTTCTAGCCAGCGATGCATCGAGATTCATGACGGGCAGTGTGCTGGTGCACGACGGCGGGCAGAGCGCGATGCAGGGGGGAACTCCCAATATTCCGGATTGAAGGACCAGGTGGTCCTTCGGTGTGAAATTTTTTTGCTTTTCCCGGTCCGGTGGATACGACCTGGCACCCCTGAAATTCAAAGTTACAAAAAGTTCGCACTGAAGCTGACCTTTCGAGTCTCTCGTTATCCAAATGAGACTTTAGTCCAGAAAACAGAAAGTTGCGGTCTGAGAGAAGAGATGAAGCAAAATGACCTGGCCAGGGCTTTGGTTGTGAATGAGGAGACGGTGGGGAATTGGGAGGCAGGAAAATCGAAGCCAACAGGAGAGAATTTGG
>CAMYJL010000315.1:4412-8119 GCA_947258645.1 uncultured Nitrospinota bacterium | reverse complement strand
GGTCCCGCGCCACACCCGCGTTCGCCTCGAAGCCTTCAACGCCGAAGGAAAGAAGTATTCCGAAGAGCTGGAGGGCTTCGCCGCTCGCGTCGCCCAGCACGAATTCGACCACCTCGCGGGCACGCTCTTCCTCGACCGCATGACCAACCTCTCCACCCTCGCCTTCGGCGATGAGTTCCGGCGCTACCACGCGCCGAGACCGGAACCGGAAGAGGGCGAGGGGAAGGAATAGAGAGTCAGATCCAATCAGATGTAAATCAATCGTTTCCCGGTGCGTGCCTGTCGCCTGTCGACCGCTAGTGCAGATCGACCTCGTTCATTATTGTCACCGCTTTGGCGTTTGCCCTAAAACTGCAGATCGCTTGATGGGTGGTTGTGCCGTCCGAAACCTGACCGGAAACCTGAAACACGAAGGTATTGTTTTTCCCCCCCCCGAAAATGTTGTGAACATTAAGCACCATGGAACCTGTCCCCAGGAAGATCCCGCCGCCGGAGGGGGTAGTAACTTGGATGGCCACCGGCTGTTCGGCAACGTGAAGGAACGACTCTCCGTTGGGGTTTATGCGGATGAAATCGTTGATATCGTCGGTCGGAGGCACCAGATTGGCGAAGCAAGTGTCTCCGTCCGGGTCAGATTGAAGAATCGCAGTAACAGGACTGGCTATGAATTGAGCACCCTGGGCTTGTGCTACGCCATGGGCCGCGATCGTCAGAGCAGCTACCAGAACAGCTACGAAAAATCCAGTTTTCATAAGCTTCATGTCCTACTCCTATTTGATGGTGATTTCGAGAATTGAATAGCTGGGTCCTCATTTCGCTTTTGTCGCTTAAAAACCTTTAATGGCCATAACCTTTTTTCTTAAAGCAAAAAATGTTGCGGGTTCCATCCTCCTTCGCTACAGCTACGGAAAAGTCGTCCAAGGTCACGCAAATGGCCGGAAAAATGCTGAAAAGAAAAGACTTTTGCAAATGCATGATATTAACTCTCCCTTTAGGCGAAGATAAAATAAGACTCAACAGTCCTTATTTTGGCCCTTCTCGGAGAGGGGCGCAATGTAAAGGGACACGACACGGTGTCGAGGAGCGAGTTTGCCCGCCTAACGGTCTTTCCTTTATGGATAAAATTTGTTGAACAAAAGGGGAGGGACCCTCCCCCTCGGGGCGGATGCGAGGGAGGCTCTCAACCGGCGTCCCCGGCGGGGCGGGGAATCCTGCCGCGGAGGATGAGAGTTTGGTCTCCCTCCAAGTAGTATCCGGCGAGGCGGTGTTTGTGGGCCATGAGATATCCGAGCAGCTTCCCGTCCGGGCGGCGCACTTCGAAAAGATCGAACTTGTAGGGCTCGAGGACGGTCTTCAGGATTTCCCCCAGCGTCCCTTTCGCCGGTTTTTCGATATTCATGTTGATCGATTCTGCCCGGAGGGTTTGGCCGGGAAAGTTGACGATGACGGCGGCCAGCGTCCCGCTGTCCACGTCCGAGATGAGGTACGCGGCGGTGAGCTGCGCGGGGCGATCCAGAAACGGGGCCGGGGCCACCGCGCGAAGCAGTACACCGCCCGTCTGGCCGGAACAGCCGGCCGCGGCAAAGACGAGGAGCAACAGGGCGAAGAGGGCGGGCGCCGAATGTTTTGCGTGGGCCAAAAATCTGGGAGGTATGCGCACGGGGTTTCTCCCGGAGTGTGGCGGTGCATCCGATACAAGATGCCGACTTTGGTGGACCCCCCCCGGAGCGCATCTATCGTATTGAATATATAACACCGCAAAAAGAAAAATCGTTCCGGGAAAAAAGCACGCCCGGTAAAAGGAATTGTTTTTCTCGGTGCCCGAATGAGGGCCCCGAACCGGCAAGGGAGCTAAAACCTTAGCGAAACGCCGCCGATGACGGCGTGGGTGGTGATGTCGGCATCGAGATCGGCGTTGGCGGTCTGGGCCTTCACATCGAAATAGAAGGCCTTCACCGCGGGGTCGCGCCCAAAATGGCCGAGCGCCGCGGGGTTTCCTTTGAGGAATTCCGGGCCGAGGTCAAAGCCAAGGGCGGGGTTTCTTTTCACACCATCCGCCACACCGCCGCCACCCGGGACGCCGAAGCCGGATTCACGGACGGGCAGGCTCGGCACACCATCTCGGAGCTTCAGCACAAATACCGCTGGTCCGACGCCCGCATGGTCCAGAGATACATTTACGGCAACGATGAGTGGTCCGAAAAGGCCGCAATGAAGCGTGCAGAGGCGGAGGGGTAGGAAAAACGCATACAAAACGCACACACCCCGGATCGGGGCGCGGAGAGTTGAAGTGATACTTCAAATGGAAGTGATTGAAAATAAATGGTGCCCAAGGCCGGACTCGAACCGACACAGGGTTTCCCCCACTAGCACCTCAAGCTAGCGTGTCTACCAGTTCCACCACTTGGGCTGGTGTCTTCCAACCCGGTTTTATACCTCCCGCGTTCCCGGAATGTCAATAATTCACCTGCTGGCGGGTCGGAAAAAGCCGGGATGAGCGGGAAGGGGCCGGAGGAGATCGAAAGAAGGGCGCATTTGCCTATTCGGGCTTGGCTCTCGGGTTCAAGGCGTCACGCAGGCCCTCACCGAAAAGGTTGAAGGAGAGGACCACGATGAGTATCGCCGTCCCCGGGATGGAAAATAGCCAGGGAGCGTCGAAGAGATATTTTCTCCCGTCCGAGAGGATGTTTCCCCACGTGGCTTGGGGGGGAGGAACGCCGAAGCCCAGGAAACTCAAGGCCGACTCGGTCAAGATGGCGCCGGCAATCCCAATAGTGGCTGATACGAGCACAGGTGCCAGAGAGTTGGGTACGAGATGGCGGAAAATAATGACCCAGTCATTGCCGCCCATGGCCTGGGCCGCCTCAATGAAGGGTCGCTCTCTTAGGGAGAGAATCTCCGCCCGAATGAAGCGCGCGGGACCCACCCATCCCGTGAGGCCGATCACAATCATGATGTTCCAAATGCTTGGAGGCAGGAGAGCGATTGCGGTCAAAATGAGGAAAAATGTGGGGAAGGATAGCTGCACATCGACCAGCATGATGAAGAGCGTATCGATCCGGGGGAGCCGCAGGGTGCGGAGGTAATGGGTCAGGGCGAAACGATGCGTGAGCCATGCGAAGAGAGTCGCAGTGGCGATCGCGGTGACCCAGTGACTCGTCCAGCCGGGATATCCGTAGAAAAAGCCCGTGGCGAAAATCGCCAGATAGCTGATTGCCGCACCGATAAAGGCGCCGAGAGACGCGGTTGAATGCGGATGTTCCTCCGCCCGGACGCCGACCATGCCCCCCAATACCGCATATCCCGCCAGAACGGCGACGCCGATCCAGAAGGGCCCTCTCCCGTACTCGGGCAGGGGCATGCCGAAGGCTGTTTGTGTCATTTCGATGGGAGCGGGTCCCAGGGGCGATAGCGCTAGCCCAATGAAGAACCCGAACGCCAAGCCCTCTAGGATGAGGGTGCGTCCGCCGGGGCGTATGAAAAATCCCGCCATTCCCCCTGCGAACCCGCCCAGGCAGGGGAAGAGGCCAAAGTCCTGCCAGAGAGCGAACCCCACGGCAAGCGCCGCATAGAATCCGATCATCGAGCCCCCGCCCGGCTGGCGCTGTCCGTAGAAGCCCGCGATTCCGCCCATCGTGATCCCGAGGAATACGGCGATGCCTATCGCCACGAACCCCACGGCCATTGCTGTGGTGGCCCCCTGCAGC
>CAMYJL010000315.1:0-4388 GCA_947258645.1 uncultured Nitrospinota bacterium | reverse complement strand
CTGCAGCATGCGGGCGAACACATCGCGTCCCAGCTCATCCGTTCCGAACAGATAGATGCCCAGACGCGGAAGATTTTCCGGCGGGACCACTTTCCTGTTGGGCCGGACCAATGGCGGTTTCAGCTTGTCCGGCAGACGGACTACGCTCGGGTCGAAGTAGGCTTTTTCCCGGACCAACCCGAGTCTAACCAAGGTGGGGACGATGGGCCGTATGTAGGCAACGTCATTGAAGAAATGCTGATCCGTTGTCCCCCACAAACCGAATGCGGCCAGAGAGAAAAAGATGGCGAGAACGATTCCGCCGCCCATGGCCATTTGGTTGCGAAATAGGTTTTTCCGGACCCTCTGCCAGGGGGTGAGTTCCTCATCGCCGAGCACATCGTCGTCGAATCCAGGCGTGGTAGCGTGCGTCATAGCCGGATCCTCGGGTCCACGATGACGTAGAGAATGTCCGAAATGAACGTGCCGATGACGATAAGAACGGCCGACATGAAATTCAGGCAAATGGTGATGGGGTAGTCGCGGGTCAGGACGGCTTCGAAGGCCATGCGTCCCATCCCGGGCCAGGCGAAGATCGACTCAATGATGACAGAGCCGCCGATGAGGCCGGGAAGTAGGAGCCCGAACATCGTCACGAAGGGAAGTGCCGCGTTCCGGAGGGCGTGAATGTAGTAAACCGTATTCTGGTTCAGTCCCTTGGAATGGGCCGTTCGCACGTAGTCGGAATCGAGTACCTCGATCATCTGGCCCCGGACGTAGCGTGAGAGAAACGCGATGCCCCCTGCCGCGCCCAGAAGGCTGGGGAGAACAAGGTGCCATATGCGGTCGTTGAAGCGGAACAGAATCGGAGCCCCCTCGCGCCCGAATGTTCTGATTCCGAGAACGGGGATTTCCAGCCCCGGAATGCGGAGTCCCAGGATCGGCAGATTGATGCCGTCCACGACCACAATGATCAGAATGTAGGCCAGGAAGAAACCGGGGATCGAAATCAGAAAATAGCTCAGGAATGTCGTGGACTGATCGAACCAGCCACCGCGGTGCATCGCCGCGCCGATTCCCATTGGAAAGGCGAGGCACCAGGTGAGGATGGTCCCGACAATAAAGAGCGGCAAGCTGTTCATGAATCGTTCCATGATCTTGCCGAATACGGGCTGGTTGTCCTTAAAGCTCTTTAGCTCGCCCGTGACGAATTTCTTGTAGAAGAGGAAGTATTGTTGGTACAGGGGCTTATCGAGGTCGAAAGCGGCCCGGTACCGCTCGAGGTCTTCTTCCTGAAAGCGCGGATTGAGGGGGTCAATCTGGCTCGGCTCGCCGGGGGCCAGATGAATCATGAGAAAGCTGATGACCGAAATGATCAGAAGTGTAATCGTCTTGAAGAAAGCTGTACGAATGATATAGGCAAGCACGGTCTAGCTCTCAAAGCGGGGAGTGGAGGGAAACTTCATCCATTGGTTAAAGTCGAAGAAATAGTTCCCCGTCTTGGTGGTCGTTATTTTCTTAACCCGGGTTCGGCCGCCGGGCAGACGTTGTACGCGTGCAATCTTCCGGTCGAGGAGGGCGGTCCACTTGCCGACATAGAGGAAAGTGTAAGGCTGATCCTCGAAAATGATGCGGTGGAGCCTGTGGGCGTAGCCCACCTGTTTCTGATGGTCGTATTCCTGGCGGATCTTGACGATGAGCTTGTCCGCCTCGGGGTTTTTGTAGCCAACGAAGTTGAGCTGGCCGGGGTTGGTCTGGCTTGAATGCCAAATCTGATAAAGGTCGGGGTCGAGACCCAGGCTCCAGCCGAGGATGACAGCGTCGAAATTCAGCTCGTGGATGTATTTTTTGATGAATACCGCCCATTCGACGGTGTCCACACGTGCCTGGACACCGATTTTTTTCCAGGCGTCCTGAACGACAACCGCGATTGCCTTTCGGTCCACATTCCCGTGGTTGGTGAGAAGCTGGAACGAAAGCGCCTCCCCGTTTTTTGTCAGCCGTCCGTTTTTTTTGCGCCAGCCCGCTTCGTGCAAGAGGCGCTCGGCGCCCTTGGGGTCGTAGGGCAGGGGCTTCACCGCACGGTTGTAGTGATCGCTCTGCTTCACGAAGGGGCCGGTGAGGTCCTCGGCCTGCCCGTTGAGAACGAATCGGTGGATCTGTCTTGTGTTGATCGCCATGCCGAGGGCCTTGCGCACGCGCGGGTCTTTGAACGGTTCTCGACGCATGTTGTAACCGATGTACGTGTAGCCGAAGGAGAGATCAGAGAAAACCTGAAATCGCTTGTCTTTTTTCAGGCGATTCACCTGGTGCGTGCCCGCGCCGTAGCTGTCGATCGTTCCCGCGTAGAAGGCCACTTCCTGGGAGATCGGATCGGGTATGACGCGGTAGATATACTCCGCGTACTCGGGCGGTCCCTCCCAATAGTCTGAATTTCTCGAAAGGCGTATCAATTCGTCCGATCGCCACTCTTTGAATTTAAACGGCCCGACCCCGACGGGACTGCGGTTGAAGCTGCTATCCCGCATGGTGAAGGTGGCAGGATCTCGTCCGAGGCGGCTGGCTTCGGCCTCGAGCGCTTTGTCGTTCAAAAGGTGTTCGGGGAGCATCCCCATAGCCCAGGTTCCGAAAGCCGGGGAGTAAAGCCGCTTGTAGGTGACCTTGAATGTGAATTCGTCGGGCGTCTCCACCTTTTTGATGGGTTCGTAGTCGGGAATCCGTGGCGAGAGATTTTTCGAGTTCATGATGGATTCATACGTGAAGCGCACATCGCCTGAGTCAAACTCGTGGCCGTCGTGAAAGAGGACGCCCTTGCGAAGGCTGAAGATAATGACAGGGTTGTGCTCGATCAGCTTGACCTTCTCCCGCGCCGCCCTGCGGGTGGATTCGTCGAGATCCGCCGGCAGGTAAGGAGCCGGATCAGTCGCGATGGCCTCCGGTCCCAGGAGCTTTTTGAGTCGGGCGAACAGGTTTTGGTCGACGCTCTTCAGGGTGATCTTGAGCCGCGCGGGATAGGACACCTTGATCTGCTTGCGCTGGCGTCTTCGAGTCCCTTGTTTGGGGGGAAGGAAGACGGATATGTTGTCATCGGCGGGAGGAATGGCCTCAACCTTCTCGATGTTCTTGAGCCATTTGGCCGTTTTTTCCGTACGGGCGGAGAGGATCCGCTTTCGGAGCGCATCAGGTGAGGCGCCACCGGGTCTGGGGGTGAAATATGCCTCTTCGTAAATGCGCCAAGAGGTTGCGAGCCGCCCTCGAAAGGAAAGATCGCGGTCGCGATCGATAAGCCCCTCGAATATCAGGCCGGTGATGGTGCTGCTCGATGCATCGGAGTGGAGGATGGGATTAAGAATCTGGGCGTCGCCGATGGAGCCGTTGATGAACTGGAAGAGCCTCTGATCGCTGCCCTTGGCCTGGTTGTCGAATGTTGGGACCCAAAAGTACGACTGGAGCAATAGCACGATGACAGCCAGAGGAACGAGGATGAGCAATCGTTTGACGTACATCTATTGCTCCCAGAGGCGGCCGGGGCGTTTATTTTGTTTCGGGTTTTGCGGGTTCCGGGCTTTGAGGGGCGGGTGCGCCCGGCTTCGCGGGGGCGCTGCTCTGGGGCTGACTCTTCAGAGGTGTCGAGGGAACGATGGAGCCGGTCTGGCTGCGGGCCCCGAAGAATGAGAGGAGCAGCGAGGTCACCATAAACAGGATGGCCGCCGCGGTGGTCAGCTTACCCATCAAGCCCTGGGGGCCACTCGTTCCGAACAGCGTTTCGCTCGATCCGCCGAAGGCGGCGCCGATGCCCGCGCCTTTTCCGGCTTGCAGGAGGACGAAGAGAATCAGGCTGACGGCGACAACGACATGGGCGATGGTCAGGAGAATATTCATTCTTCTTTTCTGTGCTCCTCGCTGGTGGCTCAGGCGCCCTGGGCGGCGCGGATAATCCCGAGAAAATCCCCGCTGTTCAGGCTCGCGCCTCCGATAAGGCCGCCGTCGATATCGCCCTGGGTGAGCAAATCGGCGGCGTTGCCGGGTTTCATGCTTCCTCCGTACAGGATACGGGTTTTTTCGGCCCAGTCCACCCCGAAATGCTCTCCGAGGCGTTTCCGGATGAAGGCGTGGACTTCCTGGGCCTGCTCGGGTGTGGCCGTGACGCCGGTTCCGATGGCCCAGACAGGCTCATAGGCGATGACGAGACCCGTTGGTGGATCCCGGAAGGCGTCGAAAACCGAGTGCTGAAGCTGGTGGTCGATGCGCTCAAGCGTGCTTCCGGCGATTCGTGTCGGAAGCGGCTCGCCGAGGCAGATGATGGGCTGAAGCCCTCCTGCAAAGGCCGCCGCCGCCTTTTGCGCAACGAGGATGTCCCCTTCGCCCATGAGTTCGCGGCGCTCGCTGTGCCCGAGAATGACGTGGGT
>CAMYJL010000314.1 GCA_947258645.1 uncultured Nitrospinota bacterium | reverse complement strand
AACGTGGAGCGGGTGCTGGGCCTGGCCGGACTTTAGACATTCCTGTAAGGGGCAAATTAGCGGTGTGCATGGCGAATTACTAATTCGCCATGCACAGACTCGAGTTTTCGGGAGGCACAGGTGAAATTTTAGTGTAAGGCGACGGAACATCTGAATTCAGGCTAAAATTACTAATTCGCCATGCACACGGTCCAAAGTTTCGGAGACAATTTGTGGAACCACGATTTCGTTTACAGTGTAGACTGGGATTTTGTGCGCAACATCGATCTGCCAGCGTTGGTCTTGCCCGGCAACGATACCCCGCACCCGGCAGTCATTGGCATTGAGGTGGCCTATATTCTCCCGGGCGCTGAACGTCTTATAGACTGGAAGAGACCTGATTACGCAGAGCCGCAACGTAATAAGGTCGTCGAATTTTTGGTGCACTCAGTGTGCGAAAATCCAATTCAAAACTTGTAGGCAAACCAAACCCAAGAGATGATAAGGAACCGAACCGATGCCAGCCAACTACGATCCAAATGCAAATTACGAGATCAAGATTTGGGAAGAGGACTTCAGACAGGTCCCCACTCGAATGCTTCTCGCTCGAATCTGTCAACCGATCGGTGATGGGCCGTTTCCGGTGTTGCTCGACCTGCACGGTGGTGCCTGGACGTTCAAGGATCGCATGGCCAATGTGGCAATGGCCGAAGCCATGGCGCGTAGCGGGATCCTGACGGTGTCCATCGATCTTCGCCTGGGCGGCGAAGCGCCGTACCCGGCCTCGGTGCAAGACGCAAACTACGGCATTCGCTGGCTGAAGATGAAAGCGCCCGGCTGGAATGGCGATCCGTCTACGATCGGTTTGCTCGGCAGTTCCAGCGGTGGCCACGTGGCAATGTTACTCGGCATGCGGCCGCAGGACTCGCGCTACAACGAACTGCCGCTGGAAGGGCACCCGGAGATTGACGCGCGCGTTCACTACGTGGCAACGCGCTCGCCGATCAGCGACCCCCTGGCACGCTACCACAACGCGGTTGCCAAGGAGCGCCAGAAGATGGTGGATCGCCACCACGTGTATTTCAATCCCTTCAGCGACATCGAAGAAGGTAACCCGCAAATGATCCTCGATCGCAAAGAGCCGGTTGAATTGCCGCCACTGTTGGTCATGCAAGGCGGACTCGATGACAACGTCCTGCCGGCCATTCAACAGAAATTCGCCGAAACCTACCGCGCTGCCGGTGGCGAGTGTGAGCTTGAGGTTTTCGAGGGCTGTAGCCACTTGTGGGTGCTCGAACCTGGACCTGACACCGATCGCGCTCACGAGATGGTCAAGGCATTCATCGCACGCCAGCTTCACGCTCTGCAGCCAGCGACCTGAGAGCGTAAAGCTCGACTTTGAGGCGTTTGAAATACCGGAGAAAGATCCATTGTCCAGTCCAACATTGCCCGGAGTTGTTTAGCCATTCAATTTGGCTTAGAAAGCCACATCCATACCCGCCGCTGGCCGCCTGGCCCGGCCAACCTCCCGGAGGAATACGATGGAATCAGCCAAGGCCCCAATCATCTCCGCGTTCGGCGCGCATATTCCCGTCGTCGCTTATGGCACCATGCTATTTCCGGAACCCGAGCGGGCGGTTGACCTCATTGTCCGTTCACTCGAATGCGGCTACCGGCACATCGACACGGCACGCAAATACGGCTCGGAACAATGGGTCGGCGAAGGTATCCGCGCCTCTGGCCTGCCGCGTGAGGATATTTGGGTCACCACCAAGGTGACAGAGGAGAACGCGAAGGCCGACAACTTCTCGCGCTCTGTAGATACTAGCCTAAAAACGCTCGGCCTCGACTATGTCGATTTACTGCTGATCCACTGGCCACAGCCCAAGGTGCCGCTGGAAGAGACGCTCGGTGCGTTGGCCAAAGCCAGGCGCGAGGGGCTGGCGAAAAATATCGGAGTGTCCAACTTCACCGTCTCCCTGCTTGATGAGGCGGTGGATAAATGTCCCGCGCCACTGGTCACCAACCAGATCGAGTATCACGCCTATATCCGCCAGGATAAGGTCATCGCCGCCTGCCGTAAGCATGGCATGCTCGTCACCTGCCACGTGCCACTAGCGCGTGGGGAAGTGCTGAAGGATCCGGTGATCCGGAAGATCGCGAAAGCCCACGGGAAGACGGCCGCGCAGGTCGCACTCAAATGGCTGATTCAGCAGCCGGATGTTGGCGTCGTACCGCGCGCGCTCGAATTCTCGGAGATTGAGGAAAATATCGACATCTTTGACTTCGAACTCAGCCAGGACGAAATGAATCAGATATCGGCGCTGCGGGACAAGAACGTCCGCATCGTCAGTCCGGAGGTGCGCCGCCCGGTCTGGGACGTGGAGTGATAGAGTCCCTTCCTAACAATCACGGTTCGTTGTCTGTCTGCCCGTGGATGGCGAATTACTAATTGAGTCAATGGGGGTCAGTCAAAATCCAATTTCCCTGATAATTCCCTGTTATTCCCTGCTCCGATTTTGGGGTAAAATCCATGAAACCCTTTATTAGCAGGCGAAATCAGGCGATTTTGGAAAATTTCGGCCCCTAAAACAGAAAAATTCCCTGTATTTTCCCTGTTAAACAGGGAATTCAGTAGAGAGGGGTTCGCAGCAGACTGCACCCACCGCCACTTATAAGTCATCGTTTTTACTTGTTTTGTATTTTTATCCACCATCCCCGTTTCCCCCCGCACGCTCCCCCGATACCGGCAACCGAGGATTTTTCCATGGCCGGGTGTACTGGTCCAGCGAATCTTTAGGCTTAAATTCCTATCTTTTTCAGCCGTAATATATTGATTCGAAAGAGATTTTTGTTCCCCCCAAAGTCTAACCACAGAAATTCTTATGAGGGGCTATTAGAAAGAAAAGGCCCTGGTGCATTTGCTCAGAATAGGCCGAATTAGTAATTCGCCATGCACAGGGTAGGGAGAATTGATCATGGGAGCAAGGCGACGAAAACTCTCATTTCAAGCTAAAATTAATAATTCGCCATGGACAGGATATGGAGTGCGAGCAATAACTGGTAAAACCGGGAAGGATGTATATGCGATTCGATAGAAAAGAACTCGGGGTTGCCGTTGTCGGGGCGGGACGCATCGGCACGCACCGTTCCCGCTTGGCTGCCCAGCATCCGGCAGTCCGGTTTCTGGCGGTATCCGACATCGACGCGGATCGGGCCAGGGCGCTTGGCGAGCGGGTCGGCGCCCAAGTCGCATCGGGCAGCAACGAGGAGATCATCTCCCACCCGGACGTCAACGTGGTCGTTGTTTCCACATCGGAGTTTGCCCATGTGGAACCCGTTCTCCAGGCGCTTGAACTCGGCAAGCCCGTCCTGGTGGAAAAGCCCATTGCGATGTCGCTCGAGGATGCCGATCGGATCATGGCCTCGGCGGAAAAGAACAAGGTCGATCTCCGCGTGGGCTACATCATGAGGTACAAGCGCCGGTATTTTCTGGGAAAAGAGCAAATCGAGGAAGGGCGTCTGGGCAGGCTGGTCGGCGCGACGGGCCGTGTTTTCAACTCGCGCGCGCAGGCGTTCGAGATCCTCAAGCGATCGGCCGACGCCACGCCCGTGCTCGACGTGCTGACGTACTATGTCGATATGATGTGCTGGTTCATGGGAGGGAACCGTCCGGTGGAGGTCTTCTGCCGGGGGAATGGCATCGTGTTCAAGGAGGCGGGGTATCCCAAGGTGGACGACGTCAGCTGGGCCATCATCACGTTCGCCGACGGGGCGGTGGTGAATCTGGGAATTTGCTATTCCCTTCCGGCCAAATATCCCACCGCGGGGCAGAGCGTCCGTCTCGAGGTGATCGGCACTGATGGGGTGTTGATGTTCGACGAGGATCACAAAGAGAACATTCTATACACCGAGAAAGGCTATCCGCATGCCTATGTTCCCGATCATTCTCTGCCAATGGTTTTCCTGGGTAGCACTTCCTCGGGGGACTGGGCGTTGGACAACATGTACGGGCCCATAGGGGATGAGACACGGGGATGGCTCGATTACCTGTCCACCGGGCGCCCCTGCCACCTTGCTACGGCTGAAGATGCCCGCCAGACGCTTGAAGTGACGATTGCCATGGAAGAGTCGGCACGGACGGGAGATGCGGTCAAGCTCCCTCTGGGAGAGGGGCATTAGAATTTGGGCATTCCAAAGGGTAACGGGAATGATTTTCCTGTCCCGCCCAAAACCCGGACGAATCATGGGTAATGCGTATCTGGACGAAACGGGGAGAATGGATCATGGGAGCAAGGCGACGAATACTCTCATTTCAAGCTAAATTTACTAATTCGCCATGCACAGGATTAAACAGAGTAATAATTTTTAGGATCTAACCGTTAGTGTTGTAATCGGGAACCAGGACGTA
>CAMYJL010000313.1 GCA_947258645.1 uncultured Nitrospinota bacterium | reverse complement strand
TGCAAATGAACAGGGCCCGGCAGGCCTCCATCACGACCGAGTTACTCGAGGTCATCGCCGGAGCGGATGCCTTAACAGGCTAGGGAGCAGAGGATGAACGAAGGAACCGTCACACAGATTATCGGACCGGTTATCGATGTGGAGTTCGAAGTCGGGAAGCTTCCCGAACTGCGGAACGCGCTTCAGGTAAAAAAAGACCCCTCGCAGGTGAAAGCGGGCGAGCGCGATGAGGTCACGGTCGAGGTGGCGCTTCACTTGGGTGAGTCCACTGTCAGGACCGTCTCCATGGAGCCCACCGAGGGTCTGATTCGCGGCTTGAAGGCCGTCGATACGGGCGCCCCGATTTCGGTTCCCGTCGGCAGGGAAGTTCTTGGTCGAATCCTGAACGTTATCGGCGAGCCGGTGGACGGCAAAGGCCCGGTCCCGACCCAGAGTCGAAGCCCAATTCACCGGCCCGCTCCCACCTTGGAAGAGCAGAGCACTTCGACCGAAATGCTCGAAACCGGTCTCAAGGTTATCGACCTGCTCGAGCCCTACACCAAGGGCGGAAAGACGGGACTGTTCGGCGGTGCGGGCGTGGGCAAGACGGTTCTTATCATGGAGCTCATCCATAACATCGCCAAAGAGCACGCTGGCACCAGCGTTTTCTCCGGCGTGGGCGAGCGTACCCGCGAAGGAAACGACCTCTATGCCGAGATGGAAGAGTCCGGCGTTCTCGAAAGCGTGGGGCTGATCTACGGCCAGATGACCGAGCCGCCCGGCGCGCGCCTGCGCGTGGGCCTGACCGGTCTCACTGTCGCCGAATACTTCCGCGACGTCGAAGGCCAGGACGTGCTCCTTTTCATCGACAACATATTCCGGTTCACCCAAGCGGGCTCCGAGGTTTCCGCTCTGCTGGGCCGCATGCCCAGCGCCGTCGGATACCAGCCGAACCTCGCGACCGAGATGGGCGACCTTCAGGAGCGGATCACCTCGACGAACAAGGGTTCGATCACGTCCGTTCAGGCCATCTACGTTCCCGCCGACGACCTGACCGACCCGGCGCCCGCCACCGCGTTCGCTCACCTGGACGCTACCACGGTTCTCTCGCGTCAGATCGCCGAGCTGGGTATCTATCCCGCCGTTGACCCGCTTGACTCAACGAGCCGGATTCTCGACCCTCGCATCATCGGCGAGGAGCACTACACTGTCGCCCGAGGCGTGCAGCAGATTCTCCAGCGCTACAAGGAGCTTCAGGACATCATCGCCATCCTGGGCATGGACGAGCTTTCCGAAGAGGACAAGGTCGCAGTCTCTCGTGCGCGGAAGATTCAACGCTTCCTGAGCCAGCCCTTCCACGTAGCCGAGCAGTTTACCGGAACCCCGGGTGTTTACGTCTCTCTCCAAGATACGATTCAGGACTTCAAAGAGGTCGCTGAAGGAAACGTGGACCATCTTCCTGAACAGGCCTTTTACATGGTTTCGAACCTCGACGCGGCGAAAGAAAAAGCCAAAGAACTCGGAGCAACGGTTTAACGATGGCGGAAGGAAAACTTGTACTTGAAATCGTAACGCCGGAGAGGCGGCTCGTTTCTGCCGAGGTGGACGAAGTTACCGCTCCCGGCCTGTGGGGTGAATTCGGGGCTCTCCCCGAGCACACGCCCTATCTCTGTCAGCTGGAGGTTGGTGTCCTTTCTTACCGGGTCGGCAGCGGCCGCTACTTTGTATCGGTTATCGGAGGCTATGCGGAGGTCGGGCCCGACAAGGTGACGATTCTCGCCGAGACGGCCGAGCGCGCCGAGGACATTGACGCCGAACGGGCTGTAGCGGCTCGTGAACGGGCCAGGGAACGCATGTCTGGACAAGCTTTGGACGAGGCTTTCGATTTCGACCGTGCCGAGCTCGCCCTGAAGCGGGCGATCAGTCGGCTTCAGGTCGCCAGCCAGAGCGGGGTGAGTTAGTATCCCTCGATATACCTGAATATCCCTTCGGCCCTTTCGGCCCGGGGCGGATGCTTTTTTCCTCCCTATTTTATTCGTCGTTTATACGTTATTCCCGGCGTGAAATTTTCACGGACGGGTTTATAATCATGTCGGAAATCCATGCCGCTTTCGTTCTAAAATTTTCAGGGAGTCTTAAGATGAAAATCCGTCGGGTGGTTTGTGCGTTCGTGTTCCTAGCCGCGATTCCGGGAGCCGCCTTTTCGGCGGGCGATCCTGAGCCAGAGCAAAAGGCCACGCCTTCCTACTATGATCGGGGACGCGCGGAGGCCAACTCCGGCAACTGGAGCCAGGCCGTTGCGTTGTTCCAAAAGGCCGTCGAACAGGACTCCAAAAACCACAAGGCGCTGAACATGCTCGGTTTTTCGCTCCGCCGGAGCGGCAAATATCAGGAGGCCATCCAGGCCTATAACCGGGCGCTAGCCATCAAGCCGGATTACGCGCAAGCCCTTGAGTACCGGGGGAAAGCCCACCTCGGTGCGGGCGATAAGCGCGCCGCGCTCGCGGATTATCAAAAGCTGGTCCGCCTGGGATCGCCGCTGGCGGCGGATCTGAAAGAGGCCATCGACAAGCTGGCCAAAAACTAGAGGATTGCCCGGAAACGGTTTCTTCCGGGCTCGGCAGGGGGGGAGATGGGGTGATGACGGCACCGCGGATGCCCGGGAAGATCACCGTCCGCGACGTCGCCATGCGCGACGGGGTTCAGAACCTCAAGCGGATTCTCCCCACCGATCTCAAGGTCGAGCTGATCGAAGGGATGGCCGACGCCGGAATCCAGCGCATCGAAGCGACCAGCTTCATGAACCCCAAGGCCGTTCCCAATACGGCGGACGCCGACGAAGTCATGCGGCGCATCCGGCGCAAACCCGGCGTCCGATACGAGGCGCTGGTTGCCAACCTCCGAGGGGCGAAGCGCGCCATCGAGGCCGGGTGCGACGGTGTGCAGCAGGTCATCTCCCTCACCGACGTTCACAACCGCGCGAACGTCAACCGATCGGTCAAGCAAAGCCTCGAAGAGATGAAACAGATCGCCGGGGTCGTGCGTGGGGCGGGGATTCTCTTCTGCGGTGCGATCAGCCTCGCCACGGGCTGTCCCTACACCGGCCGCGTGCCGGAAGAGAGCGTTTACGATCTCGCCGGGAAATACGTTGATCTCGGCGTGGACGAGATATTCCTGTGTGACTCGATGGGGATGGGCGACCCGGCCCGCATGGGGCGGATGGTGGGTGATATCCGCCGCCGCTGGCCGGAGACGAGCCTTGTTGTCCACATCCACAACACGCGGGGGATGGGCCTCGCCAACGCGTTCGCCTCGATGCAGGCGGGCGCCGCGACCCTCGACGCCTCGCTCGGCGGACTCGGCGGCTGCCCTTTCGCACCCGGCGCGAGCGGGAACGTCTCGACCGAAGACCTTGTTCACATGCTCTGGTTGATGGAGATCGAAACTGGCGTTGATCTGGATGCCCTCCGGGTGCTTGCCGGAAAACTTGCGGAGGCGCTCGACACCCCGCTCTTCAGCGCCGTTCATCAGGCGGGCAAGAGCTTCGAGAAGTCTCCCGTTCCTGCCCGGCTCCTCGTGGGCGAAGACGAACGGACCATCCAGGACGTGGACGGCCTCGCCGAGCGGGTGTGATCGAACGAACGATCCATTAATGGGCTATGATATTTATCTAAACTGACATCGGTGAGTCATTCATTTTATAGAAAGGGACCGCTACATGGCCATACCCGGATTTCACAACGTAAGCATCACCGTTGCCGACGCGGGCGAGGCGGCGAAATGGTATGAGGATATGCTGGGCTTCAAGACGCAGTCCGACTCGGAACGGACGCCCGATTTCTCCGAGGCAGTGACCGGGGTCTCGGGAGCCAAACTCCGCGTCGTTCACATGGACGGCCACGGAATCCATTTCGAGCTCATGCAATATGTGAACGGTTCGGGCAAGAAGGTCGACACGAGCCCGAACAACATCGGCAGCGCCCAGGTGGGCTTTAAGACCGACGACGGCCCGGCGCTGTACGCGGAGTGGAAGTCGAAAGGCGTCAAAATGTGGTCGCCCGGCCCCGCCGAGGTGCCCAACGGCCCCATGAAAGGCGGGTTCATTTTCTTCTGCCAGGACCCGGACGGAAACGTCCTGAAGTTCATGCAGACGCCGAAGTAAAATTTTCAGAAAAGCTGAGTTGAATTCCCCCATCCCGGCCCGGGTTGACCGGGGTGGGGCTTTACAAGGCGTTGAATTCTGCGCAGTATTTCACGATCCCGCTGACTTGCGACAGTTTTCCTTTTTTCAGTTCCCGAACCATAAACGCTCCTTCCGGCGCATTCCCTTCCCATGAAATTCCATAGCGCCCGGCGCGTGTGAAGCCGAACCGGGAGTAATAAGCCGGATGGCCCAGCACGACGACCAGCCCATA
>CAMYJL010000312.1 GCA_947258645.1 uncultured Nitrospinota bacterium | reverse complement strand
TCGGCGCGACCGGGATCGTCGTTCTCTCCCCCCATCATTGGGAACCGGGGCGGGAAGCCCACATGGACCACTTCATGACGATCGGCAAATCCGTGGGGGTCAAGATGATCGCCTACAACAACCCCCGGGTGGTTCAGGTCGAGATCGGCCATGACATGCTGGCGGAGATGATCGAGAAGCTGCCCAATTTCGCCGCGATGAAAGACGCCAGCTTCAACATGCGCTACTTCTCGGAAGCCTGCCGGATCGCCGCCGGGCTCAGCCCGGACTTTGTGCTCTATACGGGCATCGAGGTTCTTCTCACATCCATCCCGATGGGCGGCTCGGGCTCGTTTTCCGCGTGCTCGGAGGTGTCCCCCAGGCTGGCACTGGCCCTTTACGACGCCTGCATGAAAATGGACATCGAAAAAGCCCGGCCCCTTCAACACAAAATGATGCAGATGCTGGGCCTTTTGATGCAAAACTACCCCGCCACCATCAAATACGCGATGGCGCTCATGGGGCGGCCCGTCGGCGAAACGCGCAAGCCGATCCCGCCGCTCGACGAGCAAGCCAAGGCGCACGTCAGAAAGACCCTGGAGTCCCTCTCGATTCTGGAGGATGAGCCGCACGGCTGGTAACAGGCGGGAGGGGGGTTCACGGACGGGGGGTGGTTCTTCGCCCGCCCGCCCAATCGCCGCCATCGAAAGGCGCGCGCCGAAAACCGGGCGCCGCCCCGGAACGCCCGAACGGCGTTCCCTTCCCCTTTCCAAAATCACCTGCGAAAAAAAAACGGGGGGCCGTCGCCGGCCCCCCGTTCCATTGTTACGGTGAGAGATGGATCAGTTCATCGCCTTGATTTTCGCCACGACCTTGGCTGTGGCCTTCTCCTTCGTCATCCCGGTAACCTTGTCGTATTCCTCATGCTGCTTTTTCGGATCGGGCTCGGCGTTCGCCTTCGCCACCTGAGCGTCGATGTCCTTGAAGCAGTGCCCGCTCCAGGCGCCCTTGCAGCCTGTCGTGCCCGAGAACAGAAGGCCCGGCTCGCCGCCGCCGTTGCCGAATCCCATGTAGTACATCGCGGCGCCCTTCTTCTTTCCGGCCTGGTAGGCGCGGTGCAGCTTCTTGAAGAGCGGGAAGCGCTGGGAGTTGCACGTCGCGGTGATCTTGACCTTCTTGAGCATTCCGGCGATGGCCTCGCAGGTCGGCTTGTCGCCGGGATAGCGGCCGTTCGTCGCGATGAGCTCGGCCTTGAAACCTTTCTCGTATCCGGCCTCTTTCATCAGCGCCTTCGCCTTCGCGAGATCGTAGCCGTACCACTTCCGGTCCGGGTTGTAGCCCGAGAAGTTCCAGGGATGGAGCTGGCCGCCGATGGGGTCGGCCCGCCCGCCCAGGATCGTCTTGCGGATGAGCGCATCGTCGATGGCGTAGTTGACCGCCAGGCGCACCTTCTGGTTGTTGAAAGGGCCGTCCTGATTTTTCGTGAAGAAGCTGAGGAACATGATGCGCACGGCTGGAACCGCCTTCACGTTCGTCCTCGGGTTCTTCACCAAAGCCGGGACAAACTGAGGCAGGACGCCCCAGGCCACGTCAATCTCGCCGGCCTCGAGCGCCTTCACGCGCGTCGCCGCCTCTTTGATGCGCCGGAGGATGACCGTCTTCGGCCGCTTGGGGAATTGTTTGTTTCCCCACCAGTTGGGGTTCGCCTCGAAGACCATTTTGTTGCCCTTGGTCCAGGACTTGAGAATATAGGGGCCCGAGCCGAAGCTGTTCCGCGAGATGGTCGCCTTGTCCTTGCCCTTGGCATTGAGGCTCATCGCATGCGCCCAGCGGGTGATCCGGGACAAAACGCCGTTGTCGTGGGTCTTGTTGTGCCAGATGAAGGTCTTGTCATCGATGATCTCGATGCGGTCGAAGGCGGCGAAATACGGTCTCTGCCGGGCGGCCTTGAGAACCCGGCTGAGCGACCACGCCACCGCCTCAGAGGTGACCGGCGAGCCGTCGGCGAAATTCGCGTCCTTGCGGAGCCAGAACTTGATTTTCTTGGTTCCGTCCAGCAGCTCGTATTTCTCCGCCAGCCAGGGGATGAGCTTTCCGGTGCCCGTCTCCCGGGAGAGCAGGGAGTCATAGGGCCACCGCCAGACCATCGTGCCGACGAAGTTGGACGTGCGGTGGGGGTCCATCGTGGGCGGCTCACCCGAGAGCGCGATCGTGACCGTGTCACTCTTGGCGGCGTCCGCCATGGGCGCGCCAATCAGAAAAAACGACAACATCAATAAAACTAAGACTGCCCTGCGCATGGGTACTCCTCCTTGTTGGTAGCTCCGAACGGTAGAGCGAAAAGTCCGCTGAAAGGGCAAATTCCCCTCTTCTCCCTACGCCAACTGGTATATCCCGTTGAGATTGGGTATTACGCTATCATGCAAAAAAATGAAGGTCAAAATCCCTTTTGCGTATTCCGGCCAATATAAAAGGTTGTTTTGTCTGGAATTATCCCCGATCCGGCCGCCTTCCGGTTCCAGTCAGGAGAACGGCCCGGATCACCTCAAGGAGATATTCAGAAGATGAGCGCTGAAAAAGTCCTGGGTTCGTGGTTCCGGTATTTTCCCGAGCATTATCTCTGGTCGCAGGTCATGTGCGGCGTGCTGAACCAGACCCACTCGGGCGGCTCGAACTTCTACGAGACCGATCAGGTCGGAAAGCGCCTGCTCGGAAAAGAGGGCGACGGCGACGCCTGGTACGACGCCTGGCACTGGATGGCCGACAAGACCCTCGCCCTCGCCGAGGCGGAAGAGAAAAAGGGCCACGCCATCACCGCCTCCGCCGCCTATATCCGCAGCGCCATCTACCGCTACACCTCGGAGCGCTTCGTCCACCCCGACGATCCGCGCAAGGCCGGCTCCTACCGCGAGATGCTCCCGCACTATGAAAAGGGGATGCGGCACCGCGTCCCCGATCTCGAGCGCGTGGAAGTGCCCTACGAAGACACCACCCTCCCCGCCTGGTGGCTGCCGCCCCAAAACCCCACCGGGAACGACCCCGCCGTCGCCTTCTTCGACGGCCTCGACACCTGCAAGGAGTTCACCTCCCTCGGCGGCGGGCTCGGGCTGAGAGCGCGCAACATCGGCGTCCTCTGCATCGACGGCCCCGGCCAGGGCGAGGCTCTCCGCCTCCAGAAAATCCCCAGCCGCCACGACTACGAGGCCGCGGGCTCGGCCGCCTTCGACCACCTCGACGCGCGGAGCGGCGTCGATTCCTCCCGCATCGGCATCATGGCCCTCAGCATGGGCGGCTACTACGCCCCGCGCATCGCCGCCTTCGAGCACCGCTTCGCCGCCTGCCTCGCCTGGGGCGCGCACTTCGACTACCACGAGATCTGGGTCCACCGGCGAAAAGTTCTGGAAGCCGGCGGAACCATCGCCTCCTCCGCCATGTGGCAGCTCCCCTGGGTTCTGGGCAAGCCCGACATGGACAGCGCCATGGAAAAATGCAAGCTCTACACCCTCGCCGGCGTCGCCGAAAAAATTCGCATGCCCATCTGCATCACCCACGGCCAGGACGACAACATCGTCCCCGTCGACATGGCGCACCGCCTCTACGACGCCTGCGGCTCGCCCGAGAAGGAACTCAAGCTCTTCACCGTCGAGGACGGCGGCAGCCAGCACTGCGTCTTCGACAACGGCCCCCTGATCGGGGGTTGGATCGCCGACTGGTGGATGGATCGGTTCGGGACGAACAAATAAACGGCGCGAAGCACGCCCGGTATTTTCCTTTTTTATTTTTTCTCTGGAGAACGAACGGATGTCCCCTCAGAACGCATCGGAAGCATGGTTTCCCTATTTCAAGGACAACTATCTCTGGTCCCAGCTCATCGGCGTCGTCCTCAACCTCGCCCCGATGGGCGGGAGCGCCATGTGGGAAGTGGACCGGGTGGGCAAGCGCCTCCAGGGAAAAGAGGGCGACTCGAAGGCGTGGGTGGAAGAGTGGATGCGGATGGCGGACTTCGTCCTGGACATCGCCGAAGAGGAAGAAAAAAAAGGCCACAAGCGCACCGCCGCCGGGGCGTACGTGCGGAGCTCGGTCTACCGCTACGTCGCGGAGCGCCAGATACACCCCGACGACCCGCGAAAGCAGGCCGCCTACCGGCAGGTCACGGATCACTTCGAGCGCGGGATGCGCTTCCTCATCCCCGGCTTCGAGCGGGTGGAAGTGCCCTATGAAGAAGGCCCCCTCCCCGCCTTCTGGATTCCTCCTGCCTACGGGCCGGCCAACGGGGCGGAAAAAGCGCCCGCCGTCGTTTTCTTCGACGGCTTCGATGTCTCGAAAGAGTCCACCGCGCTGTGGGGCGGGCTCGCGCTCCGGGAACGGGGCGTCGGCGTCCTCTGCGTGGACGGCCCCGGCCAGGGCGAGGCCCTCCGCCTGAACGGCATCCCCAGCCGCCACGACTACGAAGTGCCCGCCGGGGCGGCGTTCGATTATGTCTCCGCACGGCCCGATGTCGATCCCGAGCGTATCGGCCTGATGGCCTGCAGCATGGGCGGCTACTACGCCCCGCGCGCCGCCGCCTTCGAGCACCGCTTCGCCGCCTGCGTCGCCTGGGGGGCGCACTACGATTTCCACGATGTCTGGAGCAAGCGCGCGGCGCTCCTCCAGTCGGGCGGCACCGTCGCCGCCTCCGCCCTCTGGCAGCTCGCCTGGGTCATGGGATGCCCCGACCTCGAGAGCGGCCTGAAAAAAGCCGAGGACTACAAGCTCGCCGATGTCGCCGGGAACATCCAGATGCCCTTCCTCATCATTCACGGCGAGAACGACGCGCTCCAGCCCGTCGAGATCGCGCGCACCCTTTCTGACGCCGTCGGCTCAACCGACAAGGAGCTTAAAATTTTCACCGCCGAGACCGGCGGCTGCCAGCACTGCGGCGTCGACAATCTCCTCATGGCGGGCAACTGGGCCGCCGACTGGTGGATGGATCGGTTCGGGACGGGGAATTGATATATCTTCATCCAGTGTGATACGTGTAAATTCAATCCCGACTGAAAAAGAAACTTTTGTTTTCTCCTTCCGCGAAAGGATACTTCTTTGCCAACACACGCGAACGAACTGACAAAGGAAAAGCTGGGCGGGATGTACCGGACGATGGTGCGCATCCGAAGGTTCGAGGAGACGGCGCAGGAACTCTTCGAGAAGGGCGGGATCATCCGGGGCGGCATCCACGTGAGCGCTGGGCAGGAGGCGTGCTCGGTGGGGGTGTGCGCGGCGCTGAACCAAG
>CAMYJL010000311.1 GCA_947258645.1 uncultured Nitrospinota bacterium | reverse complement strand
CGCTTTGTCATCCCCTTCGCTTCTTCTTCCGGAACCGTCCGTATCCAGGCCATGATTTCTCCTTTTGGATCAGCTCTCTCGAACCGGATGAGCGGCTGAGATTCGGGAGGCGTTTCGCGGGAAAAAAAACGGGGCGGGGAGCCGGACGCCCCCCGCCCCGCCTGCGGGCTTAATTGCTCAGGTTTTCGGGAACGCGCCCCATCGCCTTCAGGGCGTCGTCCTGATAACTCGTGTCCACGAACTGATCGGCGGAGAGTTTTTTCTTGAGCTGCTTGTAGTCGAGGCCGACCTTCACGACGAAGTTGAAGGCCTCCTTGTTGACGCCGCCGTTCTGGCTCCAGGACTTGAGATCGAGGAGCGTGTCGTAGCCCTTCGAGAGGAACTGGGGCTTGACCTTCATGTGTTTTTTGGCGACGGCCAGCGTCGCCTCCTTGTTCTTCACGACGTAGCGGTTCACCTCGATAAACGCCTTGATCAGGTTGACGGCGTCCTTTTTGTTCTTCTTCAGGAAGTCGTTGTGGACCGACATCCAGAAGAAGGGATACTTGGGCAGGAGCTTCGGGATGTTCGCGAGGACGTGGATGCCGGGCCGGGACGCCGCCTGGTAGGCGGACTCGACGTGCATGACGGCGGCGTCGATTTTGCCTGCGATGAGCGCCTTGCGCCGCGCGCCGCTCGTGCCGATGGCCAGGTAGTCGGCGATGGCGGGGTCGAGCCCCGAGATGCGCAGCACAATGTTGGGCATGATGTAGGAGATCGCCCCCGGACGGCTGACGCCGATGGCGCGGCCCTTGAGCTCCTTCAGGCTCTTGATGTCGTCCTTCGCCAGGAGCTGATAGGAGGCGCGCTGCGCCAGTGCCGTGACGAAGGTGAGCTTCGCGCCCTTCTGCATGGCCTTCATCGTGGAGAGCGGCTCGTTGATCATGACGTCGATCTTTTTCGCCACCATGGCCTTGATGGCAGTGGAGCCGCCGCGGATGTATATCACCTCGACGTCCAGGCCGTGCTTCTTGTAGATGCCCCGCTCCTCGGCCACGTAGATGGGCATGCTCATGAGGTTGCGCGACGGAAAGCCCATCCGGATCTTCGCGGCCTCGGCATCGGGCGTACTGATGGCCAGGCCGATCGAGACCAGCGCGGCCAGGGCGATAAGAGCAGTCAGCTTCCGCATGTTCCCCCTCCTTTTCATGAAGTCGTCGAGAAAATGATCGAGATTCGTTCCTGTCTTCAAAATTCCGGCGTCAGGATTCGGCGAGCGCCTCCGCCCCCCGGAGGGAGTGGTGGATCTCCGAGCGGAGGCGGACGAACTCCGGGTCGGCCTTCACGTCGAACTGCCACCTCGGCCGCTTCAGGTTCACCCGCACCTCCTCCTTCATCCGCCCCGGCTCCCGGTCCATGATCAGGATGCGGTCCGAGAGATAGATCGCTTCGTCGATGCTGTGAGTGACGAAGATGACGGTGTTCTTCGTGCGCGACCAGATCTTGAGCAGCTCTTCCTGCAGGTTCTCCCGCGTCTGCGCGTCTAGGGCGCCGAAGGGCTCATCCATCAGGAGGTAGCGCGGGTCCTTCGTGAGCGCCCGCGCGAGGCCCACCCGCTGCTGCATCCCGCCCGAAATCTGGTGCGGATAGTGGTTCTCGAACCCATCGAGGCCCACCAGGTTGAGGGCCTCCTGGCTCTTCTCGCGGCAGGTCCGCTTGTCCGCCCCGTCCAGTTCGAGGCCGAGCCCGGTGTTGTCCATCACCGTCCGCCAGGGCAGGAGCCCGAAGTTCTGGAACACCATACAGCGGTCCTTGCCGGAGCCCGTGATGGCGGCCCCGTCGTCGCGTATCTCGCCCCGCTCGGCGGAGAGCAGGCCCGCGACGATGCGGAGCAGCGTCGTCTTCCCGCACCCGCTCGGCCCGAGGAGGGAGACGAACTCCCGATCCGCGATCCGGAAGTTCACGTCGTGCAGCGCGAGGAAGCCCTCGCCCCCCTTCGCGTCTTCAAATACCTTGCAGAGATTCCTTGCCTCCAGCAAAATCGCTCCCCTCTTAAGCCCGCTCGGTTTCCTTCCAGCGCGAGAAGACCAGCTCCATCTGCTTCGCCAGCTCGCTCAGGATCACCCCCAGCACCGCCAGCACGATGATGGGGACAAACAGCCCCGCCGTGTCGAAATCGCTCGAATACTTGATGACCATCCCGCCCAGGCCCTTGATCGCCGTGAACATCTCGGCCACCACCATCCCCACGAGCGAGCGGCCCACCGCCAGGCGCACCCCCGTCACGATGAAGGGCACCGACGCCGGGAAGATCACCTTCGTGAAGATCTGGCGCTCGTTCGCCCCGTAGGCGCGCACGATGTCCACATAGCTCCCGCTCACGTTCTTCACCCCCTGCGTCGTGTTGATCGCCACCGGGAAGAAGCCGACCAGGAAGACGATGAAGATCTTCGCCTCGATCCCCAACCCGAGCCAGAGGATCATCAGCGGGATCAGCGCCACCCGCGGGGTCGCGTAGAGCGCGTTGATGTAGGGGTCGAGAATGAACTCCATCACCCGGTAGCGCCCCATGACGAGTCCCACGCCGATGCCGATCACGATGGCCAGCGCGAGGCCCGTGATGAATATCGACAGGCTCTGGATGAGCTCGCTCGGCAGTTCGCCCGAGATCGTCAGCCGCCAGAAGGCGTCCGCGATGCCCGAAGGGGTCGAGAAGAGGATCGGGTCGATGTTCTGCGCCCCGACCTCCCAGACGAGAAGAAACGCCACCACCGACACCAGGCGGATGATGTTCGGATACTCCGCCAGATCGGCGAAGCTTTTCTTCCGCTCGCCCCGCTCTTTCTGAATCTCCCGGACCACCGCCGCCACGTTCACCGATGCCGCCATGCCCTTCCCCTTCCTGAATGTCCGGCCGCTCCGCGCGCGCCGGAAACCGTTCGTTTTTCCGTGAATTGGGTGGAAACCCGATTATGCGGCACCCCTCTCCCCATTTCAAATTCGAGAAAGGGGCGGAAAGCGGGGAAATCGCCGGGGATGCGATAGGCCCGGCCGGTCCCCCTCGCCTCCCCTCTCTTAAGGATGTATCATTTTCCTGAAAGCCCCCCCGTTTGCGACCGCCATCCGCAGCTCCCTCGGCGTCCAGCGCCCATACCCAGAGCCCATACCCAAAGGAGAACCCGCCATGAGCGAGGAAGCCTACCAGGCCATTCAAGAGCGCGCCCGATCCGAGCTCGAGCGGATGGGGAAGCCCAACCTCCTCGACATGCTCCACCCCTCCCAGCCGGGCACGGCCGTGGCCCGGGGCTTTTACGAGCGCTTCGGCCTCCGGCTTCGCTTCTTCCGCGCCACGGAGGCGGACACCGCCTTCGACTTTCTGGGCCAGAAACTCGCCAGCCCCATCATGATCGCCCCGATGAGCGACAACAGCCTGGGCAATCACTACCCCGAGGCGTACCGGGCGCTCTCCGAGGCCGCGCGCCGGGCCGGGGCGCAGTACTGGATCGGCGACTGCACGGACGAGGCGTGGGAGAAAGTCGCCGAAGTGGCCGCCTCGGCGATCCGGATCGTCAAGCCCTGGAAGGACCGCGAACGAATCCTCTACTCCCTCCGGCTCGCCGGGGAGACCGGCGCCCTCGCCGTCGGGATGGACTTCGAGTCCGGCTTCTACAACGAAGCGTGCGCGCCCCAGTCGGCCGACGATCTGGCGGCTTACGTGAAGGCCACCCCGCTTCCCTTTATCGTCAAGGCCGTGGGCGCCGTCGAGACCGCGCGCATCGCACGCGACGCCGGCGCCGCCGCCATCATCGTCACCATGCACGGCGGCTCGATGGGTCCCTCCTGGGGGCATCCGATGGAAATCCTGCCCGAGATCGCCCGCGCGGTGGGCGATGACCTCCTCGTACTCGCCGGGAGCGGCGTCCGGCGCGGGGAGGACGCCATCAAGCTCCTCGCCCGCGGCGCGAAGGGGGTGCTCATGGGGCGGGGGCTGCTCCCCGGCCTCTTCGCCGGCGGGGCGGATGGCGTCGCCGAAACCCTCGATATCCTCAACGAAGAACTGCGGCGGGTCATGGTGCAGACCGGGTGTGCGAACCCGGCGGAGATCGGCGAGGAGATCCTGATCCCGCGCTAGGCGCGGCCCCTGCATCGCGCTCTGCCCGCCAACACCTGAAACAAAAGAGCCAATGCCTCGTTAAGAATATTTAATCCAAGCAACTTGACAGATCGGGGAGGGATTAGAGAATGGTTTCAAATAATTTCCATCCCGATTTCCCACTCATCCGGAATACCAAAACGCCGTCCTTTGGACAGAATCTGTTTATGGAGACCTCCAAATTTGAAATTTTATAGCATGTCCAATCATTTCCCTATCGTTATGGAAGGCACAACTGTTTTCGAAACATCGGCCACCGTCATTTGAAAGAGTTGATGCAACAAGCCAAAAGCTCGCAGATCCCAGCG
>CAMYJL010000310.1 GCA_947258645.1 uncultured Nitrospinota bacterium | reverse complement strand
TGCAAGGCGGTGGACAAGGAGATGACGATTTCGGATATCCGCCTGGTGAAAAAAACCGGCGGCAAGAGCGGCGTTTTTATTCGACCGGGTGAATCAATGCCCTGATAGCAAATCATTCATACCGAACCGCCCGAATGGAGGTGGCAGCATGAATCAGACAAACCATGGATCGAGAGCGGGTCCACCGGAATTTGGAGTGACCAGCAAGGTTCCAAGAAAAAATTTTTTTTGGGGAGGCCGATTCATCGTCCTTGTGATGACCGCCCTGCTGGGAGCGCTCATCGGCGCAACCTTCTGGAAAGAGCCAAGAGGTTTGATGGCGGGCGCGGGCGTTGGCGTCCTGTTGAGCCTGTGGGGTTTCTGGGCCGAAAAACGTCTCATCCGGTCCGGGTTCGGCTCGATCCTCGGAGGTGTCATCGGCCTTTTTGTCGGCCTCGCCGTTTCATTGGCGATCATGAGTGTGCTCGGCGATTTCGTTCCGCCTTCTTCTTCCATAGAAATTCTCTCGGTTAAAAGCCTTGCCGGCCTTCTTCTGGCCTTGATTCTCGTCTACGTGGGAAACGCCGTGGGCGCCGCGCATGGGGCGCACCTGTTGGACCGGGTTCCCATTCAGGGCGAAAACTCGGCCGGCGGCAAGGCCGTGGTCCCGAAGATTCTCGACACCAGCGTCATCATCGACGGGCGCATTGCCGACATCTGCGATGCGGGTTTTCTGGATGGACCGCTGGTCGTACCCCAGTTCGTGCTCCACGAATTGCAGCAGATCGCCGACTCGTCCGACTCGCTCAAGCGCAACCGGGGCCGCCGCGGCCTGGATATCCTCAAGAAAATTCAGCAAAACCCCGACCTGGACATCCGCATCGTGGAAAACGATTTTCCCAAGGTGCGGGAGGTGGACTCCAAGCTGGTCTTGCTCGCCAAGGAATCCGGCGGGAAAGTCATGACGAACGACTTTAACCTGAATAAGGTGGCCGAGCTCCAGGGCGTCACCGTACTCAACATCAACGAGTTGGCCAATGCGGTGAAGCCGGTTGTCCTTCCCGGCGAGGTGATGCACGTCCACGTCCTTAAGGAAGGAAAAGAGTTCGGCCAGGGTGTGGGTTATCTCGACGACGGCACGATGGTCGTGGTCGATCAGGCCCGGGATCATATCGGCGATAAGGTATCGGTTTCCGTGACGAGCGTCCTGCAGACCACCGCGGGAAGGATGATTTTCACCAAGCTCCGGGAAGATGGCGAATCGTACCGTAACGGAAACTGAGGGCCGCGCCGTTTGAAAGCCCTCGGTCTCGGAAAATAAAATGTCTATCCCCTCAGCTGAAAAGGTGGGGGCTGTCGTCCCGGCGGCGGGCCAGGGAGCCCGGCTTCCCGGCCCGGTGGCCAAGCAGTTTCGCCTGCTGGCCGGGGTTCCCGTGCTTCACCGTACGCTCGCCCGCATCGCCGGAGACCGTCGGATCGGGCATCTCGTATTGGTGCTCCCGCCTTCGGAATGGCGTTCTTTCGAGCCTCCCGGAGAACTGCCGCTACCGGTTCACCCGGTGGCCGGCGGAGCCCGTCGGCAGGATTCGGTGGCGAATGGCGTGGCGGCCTTGCCCGATGAGGTCGAATGGGTGGTCGTCCACGATGGCGCGCGCCCGCTTCTTCCGGCCGGCCTGGTGGAGGCCTGTCTCGCGGGCGCCCGGGAGACGGGGGCCTGCATCGCCGCCCTTCCGATATCAGACACCGTGAAGCGCGCCGATAAAGAGAGCTTCCAGCGCGAGACGCTGCCCCGGGATGAGCTCTGGCTGGCCCAGACGCCCCAGGTGGCCCGGCGCGATCTCCTCGTGCGGGCGCTCGAAACCGCCGCGGCGGGCGGAGTGGAAGGTACCGACGAAGCGGCCCTCCTCGAAGCGATCGGCGTGCGCGTGAAACTCGTCCCGGGATCCAGAATGAATCTCAAGATCACCACCCCGGAAGACATGGCCCTGGCGGAGGCCTGGCTCGCACGCGCCCCAGCGGAGGGAGCGGTTTGATCCGGGTGGGCGTGGGCTTCGATGTCCACCGGCTCGAGGAGGGGCGGCGGCTCATACTGGGCGGGGTCGAGATTCCCTTCGAAAAAGGCCTTGCCGGCCACTCCGACGCGGACGTTCTGACCCACGCCATATGTGACGCTTTGTTGGGCGCGGTGGCGCTTGGTGATATCGGGGCCCACTTCCCCGACACCGATGAGCGCTTCAAGGATGCCGACAGTCTGGAGCTTCTCCGGGAGGTGGTGGCCCTGGCCGCGGGCCGCGGGTTTGTTCCCCAAAATATCGACTCGGTCGTCATCGCCGAGCGCCCGAAGCTGGCCCCCCACATCACCGGCATGCGCGCATCCCTCGCCGCCGCCCTCGGAATTTCCGACGAAGCCGTAAGCGTGAAAGCCACGACCAGCGAGGGGCTAGGCTACACCGGCCGGGGGGAGGGCATGGCCGCCCACGCCGTGTGCACCCTCCGCTCCGATAACCCTTGACGACCCTCAATCCGGCATGACAAAGTCGCGCCCCATGGAAAAAACTCCGGTTCAGGCCTGATTCGCAACGATTCGAAGTTTTCTGGAGACGGGGAAGTTGAAAGTCCAGCTTTACAATACCCTGACACGCCGAAAAGAAACCCTCGAGACGATCGAGCCCGATCACGTCAAAATGTACGTTTGCGGGGTGACGGTGTACGACCACTGCCACCTCGGCCATGCCCGGGCCGCCATCGTCTTCGACGTCATTCGGCGCTACCTCGAGTTCCGGGGCTACAAGGTCACGTTCGTGTGCAACTTCACCGACGTGGACGACAAGATCATCGTCCGGGCGAACCGCCGCAAGATCTCCATCGGCGATCTCACCGAAGAGTTCATCGAGGAGTATTTCAAGGACATGGACGCGCTGGGCGTCCGCCGGGCCGATGTCGCGCCGCGCGCCACCGAGCACATCCCCGAGATGATCGACTTGGTCAAATGCCTGATCGACAAAGACATCGCCTATCCGGCCCCGGGCGGCGACGTGTACTACGACATTTCCCGATTCAGCGAGTACGGCAAGCTCTCGGGCCGAACGCCCGCCGATCTGGAGGCCGGCTACCGCATCGAACCGGGTGAGGGCAAGAAAAACCCGCTGGATTTCACCCTCTGGAAAGCCTCCAAGCCGGACGAGCCCAGCTGGGAGAGCCCTTGGGGCGAGGGCCGCCCGGGATGGCATCTCGAATGCTCGGTCATGTCCAGCCGCTATCTGGGCGATCGGTTCGACATCCACGGCGGGGGAAACGATCTGGTCTTTCCGCATCACGAAAACGAGATCGCCCAGAGCGAGGGCTGCCGCGGGCACGATTGGGTCCGCTACTGGATGCATAACGGCATGGTCCACATCAACCACGAGAAGATGAGCAAGTCGAAGGGCAACTTCTTCACCATCAAGGCCGTTCTCGCTGAGCACCCGACCGAGGTGATCCGGTTTTTCCTGCTTGGAACGCACTACCGGCATCCGGTGGATTATTCTGACCAGGTCATGCTGGATGCGCGAAAGGGCCTTGATCGGCTCTACAACTCGATTTTGCGCCTCAGGCAATTCGCCCCCGGGAAGGCGGCTCCCCTGAAGGAAAAGATGGAAAAGATGGCCGGGGCCTTCCGGGAGCGGTTCACCGAGGCGATGGACGATGATTTCAATACCGCGAGGGCGCTGGGGCATCTATTCGACTTCATGCGCGAGTCCAACGCGGTGCTTCAGGAAGGAGGCTGGCACATCCCGGAAGAGGCAGCGCAGCCCGCTCTGGTGGTTTATGAAGAGGTCGGCCGGGTTTTCGGGCTTTTCGGGCAGGATCCGGATGAGTGGTTCCGCCAGGCGGGGAAGGCCGGGCCCGGAGAGGCAGATCAAGAGGTCTCAGCCGCCGGTGCCTTGTCTGATGAGGAAATCGAGGCCCTCGTGACCCAGCGGTTCAATGCCCGTACGAACAGAAACTTCGGGGAAGCCGACCGCATCCGGGACGAGCTCGCGGCGGCCGGGGTCATCCTCGAAGACGGGCCCTCCGGGACGATTTGGAAGAGAAGGCCTTGAAGTGGTCAGGCGAGGGAAGCGCGAGTTCGTGTGCGGGGTCCATGCGTCCCTGGCGGCGCTGGGGAGAGGCCCGGAACGGGTCAAAGGCCTTCTTGTCGCCCCCAGCCGCCACGGAGCGCCACGTGTTCAGGCGATGGAACTAGCTGAATCTAAAGGGATTAAAATAGATGAATTTCCTGCTGAGACGCTAAATGAACTGGCAGGAACCCGCCAGCATCAGGGTCTGGTCGTGGAGGTCAGCCCTACGCCGGTCCTTGACATAGATGCCCTGCTGGAGGGACAACCGCCCAACCGGCCCCCCATCCTCATTCTGGATGGCATCCAGGACCCCCGGAATCTGGGCGCTATCCTCAGAACAGCGGCCGCGCTGGGCGCGGGCGGTGCCGT
>CAMYJL010000309.1 GCA_947258645.1 uncultured Nitrospinota bacterium | reverse complement strand
CATGAAGAGAATGAGAGTGAGCGTTCCGAAATAGCTGTGCCCGGTCTCAAATATCGGTTCCCTCAATGAGAACCACATGCCTGTGAGCCCCATAATATATCCCCCCGCGAGAAATCCGATAAACCATCGGCCGAGGCGCATGTGCATGGCAGCGAGACGGGCGGTCCCGGGGCCGGGCCCTTGCCGGCGCTGTTTTCGGATGCGAAGGCCGATTACCAGAAGAAACAGCCCGAGGGCCAGGGTGGCGGTCATGAGCGCGGGATGGATGAAGGGGGTCAGTCCGCTCAATTCAATTTCCCTGTGGCCGGATGCGGGGTCATCTTGCTTATCCCGATTGATTTGGGGGGCGGGGAAGGGTCCGGTGAGCGGCGTAAAGGGTTTCGTTTGTCTGTGTTGTCGGGCCGTCCCGCGGCGTCTAGAATGCCGGAATTCTAGAGGCGGGACCAGTCTCCATCAAGCGAGGATACCGATGAATCTGGAGGAACTTTGTTCGTTTGTGCGCGGAAGCAAAGTGTTCGATCTGGGTGTGGAGCTGTTTCCCGGAATGCCTCACGTGCCTCTCCACGGTCCTTTCGGATATTCCATGATACGGGAACACGGCGATTTCATGATGGCCGAGGGAGCTTGTTCCGCGGTCGATGCCATCTTCTGCACCGGCCACACGGGGACGCATATCGACGCGCTGAGCCACTACTCGAAGGACATGAAAATGCATGGCGGGGTGGACGCGGCTTCCGCCCAGAGCAAGACCGGGGGCATGAGCGCGCACGGCATCGAGTCGGTCGCTCCGTTTGTCCGGCGTGGCGTGATGATCGACATGGCGGCTCATTTCAAAAAGGAAGTTCTCGAAGGCGGGCACGCCCTCGGGCCGGAGGATCTCCAGGCCGCCGCCGGGGCGCAGGGCGTTCGGATCGAGGAGGGCGATGTTGTCCTACTCCGCACCGGGCACATTCAGCACTGGCCCGGCCCGAATTACTACCGGCAAAAGAGCGGAATTCCGGGCATCGACCTGGAAGGGGCCAGGTGGCTTTCCGGCCAAGGGGTCTGCATGGTCGGTTCGGACACGTATTGTGTCGAGGTGAAGCCCGACACGGGCAGCCCGGTCCATGTTCATATGCTGGTTGAAAAAGGGATTCACCTGCTTGAGGTGGCGAATCTCGAAGAGATGAGCCGGTCGAAAATCCACGAATTCCTTTTTGTGGCCCTGCCCCTGAAAATCCGGGGCGGTACGGGCTCGCCCGTCCGTCCGGTGGCCATTGTATAAGAGCAGCGCCCCCCCGTTCAGGGATCCTCCCGTATCAGTCGAATTTATCCGCCACGACGCGGTTGCGCCCTTCCTGCTTGGCCCGGTAGAGGAGGGCGTCCGCCACCGGGTAGACGTCGTCCAGCGTCGGGCGTTTTGATGGCAAGATGGAAAGTGCGCCCATGCTGATGGTCACGGTCCCTGCCTTGGGCATGGCCCTGAAGTGGCTCTTTTCCACCTCTCGCCGGATACGCTCGGTCATGAGGAGCATTTCCTCATGCTGGGTATGGGGGAGGATGATGCCGAACTCTTCCCCGCCGAAGCGGAAAACGTGATCGAGCGTCCGCGTTTCGTCCCGCAGGATTCCCGCCAGCTCTCGAAGTACATCGTCCCCCGCGGGATGGCCGTAGGTGTCGTTGATGTTTTTGAACTTGTCGATGTCGATGATGACCAGCCCCACCGTTTCTCCCGTGCGGGCGATGCGGGACAACTCGCGGGCGCTGGCGTCCTCGAACCCTCTGCGGTTGAGAAGACCCGTGAGCGGATCGGTGAACTGGACGGTTTGGAGCTGTTCCCGGCTGAGACGGTGAGCGAGGTAGATGGTTTCCAGGTCCATCCGCGCCCGGGCGAGGTCGAGCAGATTTTTCAGGTGCCCCCCGAGTGCGCGATCGTCCATTGTCATGGGAAGGACCGCCTGGGCCCACTTGGGTTCCGACTGGTAGTAGGGAGAGTTCTGGTCTCTGACGAGGATGATGACGGAAAGGGAGGTCAGGGTCGGCTCCTTCAGGAGTTCTTCGATGGTTTTTTCCGCGTCGCGATTTTTGTCCTCCATGTAGACGATCAGGAGGTGCGGCGGATTCGAGCTGATCTGTTGCAGGGTGTTAAGCTCGACCCTTTCGATGTGGCTGGGTATCGGTGACTCGATGAACGAGGCCAGTCTCTCGTTCTGTTCTTTTGTCGTGAAAAGGGTGGAGATATGCGGCTCGTTTGCCCCTCCCCCGAGAAAGGCCTGAATCAGGGAGTCGCGGGGGAGATCCGTAAACGGAAGAAGCGTGTGGCGCGATTTCGAAGACAGGAGGTTCAGGAGAAACTCGCCCTGGTCGCCCTTGGATACTTCCTGGTCCTGCCCGGGCGCATGCTCGTCCCCCGGGGCGGCATCGGGGACCGGCCAGGCATCTCTGAATTCTTCCGGAGTACTTTGCTGTTCTGGCATCTTGCCCTCAGGTGAGGTCAGCCTGGCGGTCGTCCGGCGCCTGCCGGGTGCGGCAAGGCGCCGGTCAGGACAATATATGCGAAAGAAAATCCCGGGTCACGCGAATAAACGCCTCCGGCTCGTCCAGAAAGACATGATGGTGGGCGTCGGGGATGGTCTCCAGGCGGATGGCGGGGCAGTTTTCCCGCAACCAGTCGAGGTCTTCTTCCGAAAGCCGGTCGGACTCTCCCCCCATGACCAGCATGGCGGGCGCCGCGACGTTTTTCCATGATGACCGGAGGCTGGTGGCTTGCCGATCGCGGTGGAATGATTTATCCGCTTTCAGAATCCAGGTGCCGTCCTCCTGCTCGCGAACGCTGTGTTTGGCAAGGTGGGCGAGGAGTTCCGGGTCTGTCGTTCCTCCCGGCGGGACGAGCCGGAATTTTTCAATGAACAGCTCTCGGGAGGCCCAGGGCCGCTCGGGCCTGTCGGCGATCCGCCGCATGGGGCCGAGGATTCGCTCGCTCGCTTCGAGCGGAACATCCACCGCCACGAGAAACCGGATTTCGGGGCGGGAGTTTTCGTGAAGCTTGAGCGAGGTCACCCCGCCGAAGGAATGGCCGATCACGCCCGGCGGTTCGCCGCCTTCCTCCGTCGCCCACCGGATCCAGGTGTCCAGGTCGGACGTGAAGGCATCGTATCCGTAATCCGTCGCCCAGTCGCTCTCGCCGTGTCCCCTCAAGTCGACGGTGACGGGACGGATGAACTCCGATAATGCGGGATGGATGCCGTCCCACCATCGAGAGTGCGCGATCGCCCCATGAACCAGGAGAACGATCGGTTTTCCCTCTCCGCCGTGGTCGTAGGCATGAAGGCGAACGCCGCCTTGCTCGATAAATACGCTTTTGGGTCCGTTTGTCACGTTTTCCGCCAGGTTGAGTCCGCCCCGGCCCGGAACGGATCGCCGCGGAACCATTCGGGCCGGTTGATTCGGGTCAGGCCGATGCGGGAAGAGCTGAGAGTTAACGGTTGTCCGGGATAGTCCCGGAATTTTCGGTTCCGGCATGATGGCTGGGGCCGTCCGCTTCGCCCGCCTTCATTTCTTGCAGATACGGGCCGTATTCGTCAATCGTTGTGCGGGAACTCAGGTCTGGGCCGTTTTTGTAGGCCGCCCGGGCAATGAGATGGGCCGAGGTCGGCGCCGTCAGGAACAGGAACACCAGGGCCAACAACGACTGCGTCGTAATTTCGGCATCCTGGAAGGCCAGGCTCGTCGCGATCAGAATACCGCCCATGCCGAAGGTTGTCGCCTTTGTGGCGGCGTGCATCCTTGTGTAGACGTCCGGAAGGCGCACGAGGCCCAAGCTGGCGACGAACATGAAGAACGCCCCAATCAAGAGCGCCGAGGCGCCGATGATTTCACTCAATGATCTTCCCCCTTTCGAGGAACTTGGCATACACCGCCGTGGCGACGAAGCTGAGGATCGTGAGGGCCACCACGGCGATGATGAAGAGTTTTTCTCCCGTCTGAATGGCGAAGAGCGCGAACAGGCCGGTCAGGTTCGTCGCGATGTTGTCGGCGGCGACGACCCGGTCCGGCACGGTGGGGCCTTTGGCCAGCCGGTAGAAGCTCAGCGCGATCGAAAAGGCGAGCACCCAGAGCGCTATCTGAACCGCCGTCTGAATCATTCGAAGGCCCCCTTCACGGGTTCTTCCAGGCCGCGCCGGATGCCCGCGCGCACTTTATCGGGCTCCTCGATATCGAGGGTGTGAACAAAGATGGTGGAATCGTCATGCGATAGTCCACGCTGAGCGTTCCCGGCGTGAGCGTGATCGAGTTGGCGAGAGAGGTAACGCTCAGCGGCGTTTTGCATTCGGTCCTGAAAGCGATGATTCCAGGCCGGATATGAAGGCGTGGTGAGAGAACAATGCGCAGGACCTGCAGGTTCGCAACGATGAGTTCCCACGTAAAATAGAAGATGAAGCGGACGATATCACTCCACCGGCGGAAGGAGCGCTCCTGGCCGTAGGTTCTTCGCAGGAAGAGAATCAGAATGAAGGCGAGAATCAGACCGACGAAAAAGTTGCCCGGAGCGGCGTCCCCGCGCATGAGGAGCCAGATCATCGCGATGCTGAGCGCGAGTGTTGCCAGTGGCATTTGTCCGTTCCTCCCAAGCGCCCGCTAGAGGGCGTTTCTCATGGCCGCGATGTAGAGCTCGGGCCGGGTGATCTGGGCGGCCACCAGCTGGGACCACTCATAAACCCAGGGGACGCCAAGGCCGAATATCACGGCGAACGACGCCAGAAAACCGACCGATGCGTACATGGAAACGGGTGCCGTCCCGGCCTCGCCCCCGCCCGTGCCCCAGGCCATGCGCTGGTAGGTGGTGAAGTTGTAATAAAGTGAGACGAGGCTCATCAGGACCACCAGTCCAGTCACCAGGTATGCTCCCTGCGTGAAGCCCGCCTGGAGCAGAAAGAATTTGGAGAAGAATCCGTTCAGGGGCGGGATTCCGGACAGCGACATGAAGCCCACGAGCAGGAAGGTGCTCGCGAACGGTGCTTTTTGCATCATCCCGCCCATCTCGTCGAGATTGACGGTGCCGGTCAGCTTCTGGGTGAGCCCCGCGCCCAGCAGCATCGAGCTTTTGAGGAGTGCGTGGCTGACAATGTAGAAAACGGCCGCCGTCATTCCGAGGGGCGAGAGAAGCGAGATGCCGAAGGCGATGTATCCGAGCTGGTTGATCGTGCTGTAGGCCAGTATCCGCTTGAGGCTTTGCTGAGGGAGCGTCCCCAGCGCCCCCCAGACGATCGTCGTCAGCGCCATCACCGTCAGGACCGGCTGAAGGCTCTCGAACGGCTGGGGGAATATCAGCGTCGCGCAGCGGATAATGGCGTAAATTCCGACCTTGACCAGAACGCCGGCGAGGATCGCTCCGAGATGCGTCGGCGAGATGGAATGGGCCGACGGGAGCCACAGGTGCATCGGAAACAGGGCCGCTTTCATGGCGAAGACGAACAGAAAAACAAAGGCCGTCAACAGCATGAGCGGATTGGGGCCGAGTTCGCGGATTTTTACCGACAGGTCGGCCATGTTCACCGTTCCCGCCTGCGCGTAAACGAACGACACTCCGACGAGGAAGAGCGTCGAGGCGATCAGGTTCAGGCAGGTGTATTTGAACGACATCTCGAGCTGATCGAGGTTGTAGTAGAAAGAGAGCAGGGCGTAGGTCGACATGAGCATGACTTCGAAAAAGACGAAGAGGTTGAAGAGGTCGCCGGTCAGGAACGCCCCCTGGATGCCCATGAGCTGGAAGTGGATGAGTGGGTGGAAGACTTCGCGGCGCTCGTTTTTCGAGAGGTAGCCTTCGGCGAAAACGACGCAGGCGCCAACGATGGCTGCCGCGAGCGTGAGCATGGTTCCGGTCAGCCGGTCGGCCGCGAGGATGATCCCGTAGGGGAACGGCCACAGCCCCATGCGGTGGAAGAACATCTCTCCCCCCGCCGTGGCGTTGAGCAGCGAGAGCGCGACGGCCAGATTCACAGCGAGGGAGAAGAGGCTGATCCGCTCCTGCCAGCGCTGGGAGCGTCGGAACAGAAAGACGATGATCCCCGTGAACAGAGGCAATATGACCGGAACCGGAAGCATTGCGTTCATCCCTTGAGCCTCCGTACCTGATCCATGTCGTCCGTCTCTATTCGCTTGTATACGTTCAGGGCCAGGACGAGGAGAAACGCTGTCACCGCAAAGCTGATGACGATGGCAGTGAGCACCATCGCCTGAGGCAGGGGGTCGACATAGCTCGCCGGGTCGACGTCCGAGTATTTGCGCACGATGGGCGTGAAGCCGTCGCCCACCCAGCCCGATGAGACGATCATCACGTTGGCGGCATGGCTCATGAGCGAGAATCCCAGAATGACCTGGAGCAGCCGGCGCTGCATGACCAGGTAGGCGCCGGTCGCCACGAGAAAGCCGATGGTGATGGAGAGTAGCCAGATCATCCCTGCACGCTCTCCTTTTCGGGCTTTTCTTCCGGAATGCAGAGGTTGACGAGTATCGCCATCGTCACGCCGACGACGACGCCGTACACCCCGACGTCGAAAAGAAAGGCCGTAAACACTTCCACCTCGCCGATGAGCGGCGGGTGAAGTTCAAAACGCGAGCTCTTCAGATAGGCGCCCGAGAGGAGGCCGAGCACGCCCACTAGGGCCGAAAGGCCCAGGCCGTAGGCGTAGAACTTCTCCCAGGGCCAGTGGAAGCGGCGTTCGCCCTCTTCGGCATCGAAAGCGACCCACTGGAGGACCAGCCCCACCGCCGTCATGAGGCCCGCGATAAATCCCCCGCCGGGCTGGTGGTGTCCGTAGAGCAGGAGAAACATCGAGAAGATCAGCGTGAGGTGGAGGACGATGGGAGCCACCGTCTGGAGAATGACCGAGCGCATCTAGTGTCCGCCTCCCTCGGTCATGAAGCTCCCCACGATTCGCATCATGGCGTATATCGCCATGCCGGAGATCACCAGCACTGTGATCTCTCCCAGCGTGTCGTAACCCCGGTAATCCACGATGATCGCGTTCACAACGTTCTTGAACCCGGCCAGCGGCTTGCTCGTCTTCATGAAGAAATCCGCTATCGTCCGGTGGTAGTGGCTGTTCATGGCCAGTGCCATTCCGGCCGCCACCGCGCCGCCGAGGAAGATCGAGATGGCCCAGTCACGGGCGGCGCGCGATTTCGACCGGGCGACGGGCTTGAGTTCGGGCAGGTACCAGAAGACCAGCAGGAACAATACGACGGAGGCGGACTCGATCATGATTTGCGTGAGTGCCAGGTCGGGGGCCTTCAGCACGACGTAAAGGCCGGCGATGGCGTAGCCTGCCGTCCCCAGCGCGAGGACGGCAGGGATTCTCGTCGGGAAAACGGCGGTCGCGATCGCCGAGAGGGCGATCAGGGCGCACACCACAGCTGCAAGGAAGGTGAAGCCCTGCAGGCCGGGCCAGATGTCCGGGCTCCAGTTCATCCGCACCCCGGCGTAGACGATCAGAATCGTGGGCACCACCATCGTCCAGCGAATGTAGCGGCGGAGGTTTCCGTCCTGAAGGGAGAGCAGCAAGGGCCAGGTGCATTCACTGAGGAGATAGAGCGTGCCATCGTAGATCTTGTTCGGCCCGGGGCCCATCCGCCAGAGGCGGGCCGCGCCGTCCAGTATTTTCGAGACCGGCCCGAGGCCCAGATAGAGCGCCACGCCCGCGACGACGGTCACGATGGACATGATGAGAGGCGTGTTGATCCCGTGCCAGAGCGC
>CAMYJL010000308.1 GCA_947258645.1 uncultured Nitrospinota bacterium | reverse complement strand
GTTTTCGTCATTCCCCTTCTTCTTTCTTAATCCCGCTTCCCTTCGCTGGCATTACCCAGATCAGGTTCTAAGGGTTGCCTCACAAAGGAGGCTCTCAGATTTTCCACCCCTAGCAGGTACTGCAAGACCGATCATACCCCCCTGCCGGACGGAGTCAAACGGGGCCGGTCTCCCCGGAAGGACATCATGCCGCCCCCTCTCAAACGAAACTCCGCAGGTGCTGGATCGCCTTTTGGGCGGCGGTGCGCATGTCCGGCACCGAGACGACCTGGACCGAAAGAAATCCCTTGTAATCAATCGCCTTGAGCGCGCCGATCACCTCCCCGAAGGGAACGTGCCCCGCGCCCGGATACAGGCGGTTGTTCTCGGCAATGTGCATGTGGCCCAGATAGTCCCGCCCGGCGAAGATGGGGCCCGCGAACGAGGGCTCATCGACGTTCATGTGGAAGGTATCGAGCATGAGGGCCAGGCCCTCGTGCTTGAACTCCTTGAAGAACGCCAGGCTCTCTTCGGTGTTGATGCAGAAGTTGGCGTTGTAGCGGTGCAGGGGCTCGAAATACATTTTCATCCCGTTTTCAGCTGCATAGTCCGCGACCGCCCGGACCCCGTCGTACATCCAGCCCTTCGATTCTTCTCTTCTTTCATCCTCGAGGAGTTTTCCCCGGGAGGAGCCCAGCACCATCCCGGGACAGCCGAAATGTTTCGCCATGTCGAGCGCGTCCCGGTGGCGCTTTAACGCCTCCCGGCGGATCGCCTCATCAGGATGGCAGAGCCGGACGCCGTCCTGAAACCCCATCGACGCGCCATGAATTATCGAAACCGCCAGCCCCCGGCTCGTCACCTCTTTTTCGATCTCGCCGAAATCCAGCTCGGCCGGGTTGCGCACGGAAAGCTCCACCCCGTCGTACCCGAGTTCCTGGACGACCGAGAGATTTTCGCCCAGCGGCCCCTTGGCGCTCGGAAGGAGCGGTGTCGTGACGTCGCTGGTCGCGATCTGGTGACTGATCTTCATGACAAGCGCACCTCCTGTGACTTCAGGAAAGATCCCGGATGTTCACCGGGCGATCCGATTCCGCTGAGCGGAGGATGGCTTCAAAGATGGCGATGGCGGCCATGCCCTCCTCACCCGCGACCTCGGGCTTCGTTCCGTTCTGGATAGAAGCGGCGAAATCGTCCATCTGTTCGGCGAGCGAGTCCGCCGTCTGGATCTTCGCGTCGGGCATGGGAATCTGCTCGAACGCTTCCGAACCTTTTTTCTGGTAGCAGGCCGCCCCGCCCATCTCGTCCACGAGGACGTTGCCCTCCGTCCCGTGAATCTGGGTGAAATTCCGCGACTCGGTGAGCATGGTGCCGCCCAGATAGCCGAGCGCTCCGCACTCGAACTCAACCGTGGCCGCCATGACATCATCCGGCGGAGCGGGGCCACTGAGCTTTTTGACGAACGCCGAGATTCGGCGGACCGGCCCCACGAGATAGTTGAAGGTGTCCATCTGGTGCACCGTGAAGCTTGCGAGCGGTCCGCCCGGGCTCTCATCCCGCGAATACCGCCAGAGGTCCGGCGTCAGGCGATACCCTTGCGTCTTGGATGAGTTCCCCTCGATGAGGACCACCTCGCCCACGGAACCGTTCCGGATGAGCTCTGCCGCCTTCCGGTAGCGGGCCAACCGCCGGGTGTTCTGCCCCACGGCGAGAACAGTCCCGGCCTCCTTCGCCGCCGCGATCATTTTTTTGCAGTCGGCCACCGAGAGCGCCATCGGCTTTTCGACGAAAACATGCTTTCCGGCGCGCGCGGCCTCGACCGCCTGGGGCATATGGAGGGAGTTCGGCGTCGTCAGGACCACGGCGCCGATGGAAGCGTCCGCGAGAATGTCCTCATAGGATTTCATCGGCGCGCCGCCGTATTTTTCGGAGAACGCGGCCTTCTTTTCATCGGACCTGGAAAGCCCGCCCGCGATCTCGATCCGCCCGCTTCTTTTGGCCCCGTCGGCCAGCATGTCCGACCACCTGCCCAGCCCCACGAACGCCATTCTCACCTTATCGGTCATTTGATCTTCCTGTCTGTTGAAATTCGAAAAAACGAAAGAGTTTAAACCATTCCCTCTTCCATCGTGCGCCTGAACGCCATGTCGTCGGCGAAAGTGTGCTCGCCCAGCTCCACCCCGAGGGCGTTGGCCACCCGGGCGATGTAGTTCCGGTAGGCCGAGACGGTGGCGATTTCGAGAATCGCCACGTCGTCGAAGCCGTGATCGCGGAGGTTCGCCACGTCGTCTTCGGTCACCGTCCAGGGGGCGAGCGTGATCTTCTCGGCGTAATCGAGCATGGCCCGATCTTCGGGGCTCAGGTCCGCGCTTCTGAAATCTTCCTTGAGGGCCAAAGCCTCTTTCTTCGCGTCGCCGTCACTGACTTTACAGAGAAACTCTCCGTGGGAGACCGTTCAGTAGCGGCATTTAAGAAGAGCCGAGATCGTGACCGCCAGCATCTCCTCCCGCCTGCGGCCCAGCGAGGTGGCCCCGAACGTGACCGAGCGGGAAAACGCATAGTACGCGTTGAGCAGTTCCGGCTTAATGGTGTGGATCTTGTGAATATTCCCGACGGTGACGCCTGCTGCCCGGCGCTCGTCATAATACTTTTTCAACTCCCCCGTCGCTTCCGGCTCATCGACTGTCCTGATCCACGCCATGCTTCACCTCCGGGATGGCCCATCCGATTTTCAACCAAAGAAAAAAATCGCGGCCGAACACCCGGCCCGCTGGGCGTTTCATCGCCATTTCGGAGCCGGCGGTCCCGGAGTGCATCGGCCTCGCTTTTCGGGTATGAAGGAAAAACATACTTCCATACCCGTTGCGTGACAAGACAGCCCCCGTGAAACGCGGGGACCGGAACCCACATCCATTCAGCCGGGAGACCCACCGCCATGAAAGCCGCCGTCTTCTACGAAGCGAACAAACCGATGGCCGTCGAGGAGATCGAGGTCCTGCCCCCCCAGGAAGGGGAGGTCCTGGTCAAGATGGCGGCGGCGGGTGTCTGCCACAGCGATCACCACGCGATCACGGGCGCGCTGCCCGCCCCGGCGCCTATCGTCCTCGGCCACGAGGGCTCGGGCGTCGTCGAGGAGGTGGGGCCCGGCGTGACCTCCCTCAAGAAAGGCGATCACATCGTCAGCGTCTGGCGCTATTCGTGCGGCGTCTGCGAGTACTGCCTCACCGCGCGGCCCAACCTCTGCGGGGCGGGCTGGAACATGCGCAACACCAGCTCGCTCTCGGACGGCACGAAGCGCTTCCGGAAGGGGAGCACCGAGATCGGCCACTTCCTCGGCGTCTCCACCTTCAGCGAATACTCGGTCATGTCGGAGCGCTCGGCGCTCAAGATCCGCGAGGACATGCCGCTCGACAAGGCCGCCGTCGTGAGCTGCGCCGTGATCACCGGGGTGGGCGCCGTCCTGAACGGCGCGAAGGTGCGCCCGGGCGAGAGCATCGCCATCTTCGGAGCGGGGGGGATCGGCCTCAACGCCGTGCAGGGCGCGGCGCTGGCAGGGGCTGAGCCGATCATCGCGGTGGACATCATGCAGAACAAGCTCGACTACGCCAAAAAATTCGGCGCCACCCACACCGTCAACGCCTCGGACGAGGACGCCGTCGAGCGCATCCGCGAGATCACCGGCGGCCAGGGGGCGCACTACGCGGTGGAGGCCATCGGCAACGCGTCGGTGACCGAGCAGGCCTTCAACAGCCTGCGCACGGGGGGCACGGCGGTCATGATCGGCATCACCAGCCCGGATGACACCGCCGCCATCCCGACCCTTCCCCTCGTCACCCAGGAGAAAAAACTCATCGGCTCGATCTACGGCTCCTCCGTCCCCCGGTTCATGGTGCCGCGCCTGATCGAGCTCTACATGGCCGGAAAGCTGAATCTGGACGACCTGCTCACGCGCTCCTGGCCCCTCGATCAGATCAACGAGGCCTACGACGCGCTCATCCGGGGCGAGGTCGCGCGGAGCGTGATCGCTTACGACTGAGAAGCGGACCCAGAATCGCTTCACCAGACCCGATCCGGGCGTCTTGTGGCATAATTCTCCCCGATGAAACGCAAAGTCCGGAGCACGTTATTTTTTTGCGCACTGGCGGCATCCCTGGCCGGGTGCACGCTCAAGCTCGCCGTCGCGCGCTCGGCGGCCGGCGTTCTGGACGATACGATGGCCGCCCTGAGCGCGGAGACCGATATCGCCCAGGGGCGCGAGGCAGCCGCATCCCTCCTCGTGCTGCTCGAAGGGTTCATCCGATCCGACCCCGAAAACCCCGCGCTGCGCCGCGCTGCCGCCCAGGCGTACGGGAGCTTCTCCTTCGGCTTCCTCGAAAAGGAAGAGCCTGACCGCGCCCGGAACCTCTACCGGAGGGGGCTCAACCACGGCCTCCGCGCCCTGCGGGAAACACCCGGCTTCGCCCGGGCCGTGAAGGCCGACCTCCCCGCCTTCC
>CAMYJL010000307.1 GCA_947258645.1 uncultured Nitrospinota bacterium | reverse complement strand
CCTGCAGCAGCTGCCACGGCGAGCATCAGGGGGCGAACGCCTCCCTCAAGGCGATGAGCGATCAGAAATGCCAGGCATGTCACGCGGCCGTGTTTCAAAAATTCGAGAGCGATCATCCGGATTTCTCCTCGTTTCCCTACGCGCGGCGGACCCGGCTGATTTTCGACCACAATTCCCACATGAATAAACATTTCAAGGAATCCGAGGAAATTGCGGCGCGGGCGCCCGGCAAGTGCCGCAGTTGTCATGCGCTCGATCAATCCGGGCGATTCATGACGGTTTCAAGTTTTGAGACGGTTTGCGCCTCCTGTCATGAGCCGCAGATTCTCGGTAAGGGGAGTGCGGGTGACAAGGGGATTTCTTTTTTTGCAGTTCCGGGTCTCGATGGCGAAGCGCTGAAAAAAGCGAAAATTGATATCGGCCACTGGCCGGAGAAGTCGGAAGTGGAGGAGGTTCCCCCCTTTATCCATCTTCTTTTGATGGCCGATCCGGATTATCCCGCCATCCAGACCAAGCTGAAGGATCTGGATCTGTTGGACCTTTCGGAAGCCGAAAAAAGCCGGAAAGAGGCGGTGGGAAAACTGGCCTGGTCCATCAAGAAACTCCTGTTCGAGCTGACAACGGACGGGCAGCAGGGGTTGCGGCGGAGGCTGGAGGCGGCCATCGGCCGGCCCCTCACCGAGTCCGAGCTGTCAAAACTGACCGCCCAATTTCCCGTTGATCTCGTTCGCGCCGCCCAGAAGGCCTGGTTCCCCGGGCTTGGAGCCGAGATCGCCCGCATGGAAAAAGGAGACAAGAAGCCTGCACGGAAGCCGAACCGGAAAAAACAGGGGGGGAAAGAAGAGCCGAAAGATGATACGGAAGAAAAAACCTCCGCGGAAAGCGCGAGCATCGTCGGCGGATGGTATCTGCAGGATTTTGTTTTATTCTACCGGCCATCGGGCCATCAGGACCGGTTTCTGCTCGGCTGGCTGGAGCTGACAGGGAGTGGACAATTTTCATCCGCTCAGGAGAATCGTCCGGCCATCTTTGAAGCCTTATCGAACCGGAAGGCGCCGGGCATGTGCGCGAAGTGCCACAGTATCGACAAAGCGGGGGAGCGCGGTTTCCGGGTGAACTGGTCGCCCAGGCAACCCGCCTTGAACGTCAGGGATTTCACGATCTTTTCTCATGCGCCTCATTTCAGCCTTCTGGATGAGAAGGGGTGCATGACCTGCCATCAGCTGGCCAAAGACGCGGATTACCCGGCGAGCTATAAGAATTCCGACCCGAAAACCTTTGAGAGCAACTTCGGAAGCATCCCCAAAACGTTGTGCGCGGACTGCCATACCGAGGGGCGTGCATCGAACCAGTGCTTGACCTGCCACAATTACCATATCGGCCACGTCAAACCCGCCGTGAAAGAACCATCCTTTCTCGACACCCGAAACAATTGAGTTCCTTCCCGCCGCCCCCGCGATAGTGGCTGGAAGCGCGAAGGGATAAAAGCCGCGCTTTCCGGCCGTTTCACCCCTTTTCCCGCCGGCGGGACTTTTCTTTTCTTCTCCGCAACGTTTACCATTCAGGCGACCGCATATTTTGGATCCGAAGCGTCCGGCAGACTCCGGGGCGCACGCCGCCGGGGATGGGGTTCCCGTTTCTGGGGGGGGCACGGGATGGACAGCTACGACGGCATCATCATCGGCGGGGGGCACAACGGGCTCGTTCTGGCGGCTTACATGGCCCGGAGCGGCCTCCGGGTCGGCGTCTTCGAGGAAGAAGACGAGATCGGCGGCGGCGCCTCGACGCGCGAGTATCTCCTCCCGGGCTACCGCTCGAACATGCACGCGAATTTTTTCATCGGGCTCGACGATTTCCCTATCGTCCGCGATCTGGACCTCCCCAGCTACGGCTTCCGGTGGACCACGCCCGAGGTGCAGCACGCCGCTCTCTTCCGGGACGGATCGGCCATCGTCCTCCACCGGAACCCCGAAAAAAGCGCCGCTTCTATTGCGCGCTTTTCCAAAAAAGACGCCAAAACCTACCGTGCCCTTCACCAGCGCTACGCCGTCGAGCTCGCCCCGCTGCTGCGCCGCTTTTTGTTTCATCCCCCGCTTCCGCGTGAGGAGGTCGCCGCGCGAATCGGGGGAGAAAAAGGCCGGGAGCTTCTCGCCTTCTCGCCGATGAGCATCTCCGGGGCCATCGACGCCCATTTCGAGCACCCCCGCCTGCGGACGCTGTTCAAGCTCTTCGCCCACGCCATCACGGTGGAGGACGAGCCCGGCACAGGGATGTTCCTCCCGAGCCTCTTCTCCACGCAGACCACGCTGGGGCTTCCCTGCGGCGGGGCGCTGGAGCTTCCGCGCGCTCTCGAAAAACTCATCGTCTCGCTGGGCGGCGCGGTCCACAGGGGCCAGCCCGTGCGCGAAGTGTTCCGCGAAGGAGGACGCGCGGCGGGCGTGGTTCTCGAAAACGGGGAGTGCGTCGCGGCGGGCCGCTTCGTCGCGAGCAGCCTGAACGCGCCCGCCTCGGTCCGCCTCGCGGGCGAGGACGCCTTCCCCGATGAGGTCAATGAAAAAATGGCGAACTGGGACTGGGGTTTCCATTCCCTGATGACGCTGCACCTCGCCCTGGCCGACCGGCCGCGCTACAGCGCCGAGGGGTACGACGCCGATGTCGGGGAGTCGTTCAACATCATTTTCGGCGCGGATACAGACGAAGAAGTCGCCCGAAACGCCGCCGAGCGCCGGGCCGGGAAGCTACCGTCGATTCCGATGGGCAACGGTTCCTGCAACAGCCAGCACGATCCTTCCTACGCCCCCGAGGGCGGGCACGTCGCCTTCTGGTGGCCCGGCGCCCCCTGGTCGATTGAGGGCGCGGGCCCGGAGAAATGGGACGATATTGCGGAGGAGATGTGCGCCCGGCTTGTCGATGCGTGGCGGGCCTATGCGCCCAACCTCACACCCGAAAACGTGCGCGCCGCCAAGCTGTTCACCCCGCTCGACATCACGCGGGGGAACAGGAACATGATGAACGGCGCCGTGCGCATGGGGGCCTACACCGTGGACCAGCTGGGCGTGAACCGGCCCCATCCGCTTCTCTCGGGAATGCGGACGCCGCTCGAGGGTTACTTCCTGTGCGGGTCGAGCTGTCAGGGCGGGGGGCTCAACGGCGCGCCCGGCTACAACGCGGCGGGCGTCATCGCGGCGGATCTAAATCTCGAAAAATGGTGGGAGCCGCTCGCGGCGCCCGCGCTATCGGCTTAACAGGCCGAGATTTCTCGCCCCCGAAATTTTTATGGAAGCGTCTTCGGACGCACTGTCAACGAGGAGGAGGAAATCATGGAAGGCGCCGCGCTCATCGCCGAGGCCCTGGGAAGGGTGAACGCCATCTTGCACCGCTCGCTGGAGGGTGCCCCGGCCGACATGCTGTGCCGGATGCCCGCGCCTCACGCCAACTCAATGGCCTGGACCGCCTGGCACCTGACCCGCGTCCAGGACGATCACATGTCGGATCTCGCCGGTCTGCCTCAGCTGTGGACCGGAAAGGGATGGCACGCCCGCTTCGGCATGGCGCCCGACGACGGGGAGACGGGTCAGGGCCACACCTTCGAGCAGGTGGCCGCCTTCAAGGTCGATTCGGCCGACCTGCTGCTCGCCTATCAGGACGCCGTCTTCGAGCGGAGCCAGGCGTACCTGGCGACGGTGAAGCCGGCCGACCTGGATCGCGAGCTCGACGAGCCCCAGTACGACCCACTCCCCACGGCGGGGGTACGGCTGGTGAGCGTCGTCTCCGACAACACCCAGCACGCCGGTCAGGTGGCCTACCTGCGCGGCCAGTTCGAGGGCAAGCGCTGGAGCAGGGCCTGACCCGTCCCGGTGGAAAGTGGAACGGAATAAGCGGTTGGCCTGAATCGATTTTATCGGGATATACCTTTCGCCACCCACGGCTTTGATCATTTTCCGGACTTTAAAGAGGAACGCGCCATGCCAGAGGCTCCCGCAAACACGAGATGGTTTACCTATTTCCCCGAGGATTACCGTTGGTCTTCCGGTGTCGTGAATTGTCTTTCCGTAGCCCCTTGGGGCGGGGCGGATATCGGAGAGGTCGATCAGGTGGGCCGGCGGCTAAGAAAAGATATCGGGAACGATTCCCTCTGGTTCCGCGAATGGGTTCGGATGGCCGACAAGGTGCGTGGGCTGGCCCTTTCCGAGGAGCGCAAAAAACATCGCTTTTCCGCCGCATATCATCACAAGCGGGCCGCGATGTACTACCAGATCGGCGAGCGGTTCCGCACCCCGAAGGACAAGAAAGCGAAGGCGGCCTACCGGCTGGCGCTCGACAGTTTCATGCGCTTCGCCCGGTTGATCGACCGGCCCCGGATCGAGCGCGTCGAAGTTCCCTTTGAAAAGGGCGTCAACCTTCCCGGCTACTTCGTCCATGCGGAGAACACGAGATTCAGTACCTTCGAGGGGTGGAGGAGTTCGTCCGCCGGGGGATGAGCTGCCTCGTCATGGACGGACCGGGAACCGGAGAAGCGATCCGGTTCCGGAGGCAATACCTCCGCCATGATTACGAGGTGGCCGGTTCGGCCGCCCTGGATTACCTGGAAACCCGGAAAGACGTGAACGCCAAGAAAGCGGGCGTGGTGGCGATCAGCCTGGGCGGCTATTACGCGCCGCGCATCGCGAGCATGGAGCGTCGATATAAGGCATGCGTCGCCTGGGGGGCCTGCTGGGACTATCATGCGACCTGGAAAAAGCGCGTGGCCGCATCCATGAAAACGGAGCTTTCCGTTCCGGGCCATCACATCATGTGGGTGTTCAACACGAAAAATTACGAAGACACTTTCCGGAAGCTCGAGGGTTTCCGCCTGGACGGCGTTGTCCAGAAGATGCGGTGTCCGTTTTTGCTCACCCACGGAATCGACGACAAGCAAGTTCCCACCCGGGACGCCCGCTCGCTTTACAACGCGGTCGGCTCGAAGGACAAAACCCTGAAGCTTTTTACCGTCAAGGAAGGCGGCTCCCAGCACTGCCAGCGCGACAACCTGTCTTTGGGCGTCACCTATATCGCGGACTGGCTCCAGGAGAAGCTCAAGCCGTAGTTGGCCCGCCCGCGCACAATGGTTCCGTATCTGGGGGAATGGTCTCGATATCGCAGCGGAAGAAGAGCTAGGGGGTTTCGACCTCCGTCGGCTCGATGAACACATTTTTGTCGTCATAGAGAAAATGGTTATCCATCCGTTCACGGTGCATCAGGAGATAGCCGAGGATCTTTCCGCTTCGATTCCGAACTTCAAAAAAGTTGAATTGATTGGGCTCCAGCCGGCCATCGAGGAACGCGCCGATGTTCCCCGTAACGGGCCCATCGGCGGAGAGCGTGCTGGAGGAGACGGTGAGGTTTTGGCCTTCGAAATTGACGACCACGGCAACGAGTGTCCCGCCCTTCACAGGCGTTCTGTTGTGGAGCATCGTGAGCCGGGCGGGCTGATCGCGGAGGGGCCGAATCGAAACCGGCCGGAGGTTCCCGCCTTGAAACAACTCGGCGAATCCGGTCGTGAAGGAAAAAATGATGGCTAAAACGGCGAGCTGAGGAAAAATTTGCCTGAAGCGCCGTGTGATGAGACCTGCGAACATGGATATCCCTCCCTTTTATTTCCTCTTGGCACCCTGGACTCTTAGTTAGAACAATCATCTCCCGCGGATTGTTCCCCCATTTCGGGGACAACCCACGCCCGGCACGACTTTGAGCCGTTCCGCCGGAGATCGGCAAGGGATGAAGAGGGCCGGCATGGGAGCGGGGGCCGGGAGGTTATTTAGGGGGTCAACACCTCGACTGGCTCGATGAATACGGTCCGGTCGTCGAAGAGGAAATAGTTCGCCACCCTTTCCTCGTTCATGAGGAGATAGCCAAGCTGATCTCCGTTTTTGTTTTCTACTTCGTACAGGTCATAATTTTGAGGGTGCAGCCTGGTGGCGAGAAAATCCCGCAAGGTTTGTTGGCGGGCCGGGCCAGGCGTGAGCCGGCTGGACGTCACAGCGAGGTTTTTTCCGCCAAAATCAACGATCACGGCGATAAGCGAACCGCCCCGAACATCCGTGGAGTTGTGGAGCTCCGTGAGTCGGGCGGGCTTATCCAGAAACGGCTCGATCGATATGGGATGGATCGGATTCTTCCCGAAAATTCCAACGAAGCCGGAAGTGAGAGAAAAAACGATCGCCAGCCCCGCCAAGCGGAGGAGAGTCTCTCTGATGGAGCGGGCAGGCAACACGAACACTCCTCCTTTCATTCTTGCCTTGTTCCACGCGCAGGTGAAATGAAGCGATGACGGAGTGGATAAAACCGCCAGGAACAAAGATTTACCTTCGGCCCTCTAGATAGAACAATCATCCCCGCCGTTTGGCTCCAATCTTTTTAACAGGAATTCGCTATCGACGGGAGCCAACACCCCCTTATCCCGCTCATCACCCGTAGCCAAAAACCGCCCGGTGGCGGCGCGCCAGCCGGAAGGCCGGGGCCACGTGAACGTGCCATCCCCCCCGTGTGCCATGAGGGGAGGGGATCGTATCGGCGGTGGCCGGAAAGTGTGCTAAAGGACTGAAACATAGGAACTTCACCATGAATGCCCATGACTTGGCGGTGGGAGATGTTTTTGCGGGGCCCGGGATGTCGGTCAGTATTCTCCCGGCCGCTGTGGGCCGAGTCCTCGGTGGAGTCCACGTCGATGATCAGCCGACGCCTGTCTTCTTCCTTAGCAGGGCATCGATCGAGTGCCGAAGCGCGCCGTCCAGCGCCTTGGGCCCGACTCCGTTGCCCAGACCTCGTTCTCCAGCCGGGAGAGCATCGACTCACTCCCCCCATCTTGTGGCCATTGCCGATGGCAAGCCGAAGCGCCGGTCGATGCGAAGATGATCAGCGTCGTTAAATTTTCACCGGCCGCCGCGCGGGCGGATGGATCGTTTGAAGCCGTGGGTGTCAACCTTCCCCGCCGAACTCGCCGACGAGGATTTTCTCGATCTCGGCCATGTGGTGGAGCTGAAAACATGTCTCCCGCGTGTCTTCCAGGAGGCAGGAAGCGAGCTGCTGAATCTGGATGGGCGAGAGAATCCGGTTGAGCTCTTCGAAGACGACCTCCCAGCTTTTTCCGTTTCCCCACCCGCGGGCGAACGGTCCGCGCTCCAGCGCCAGCTCATTATCGACCATGCGCTCCTGGTGGAACAACTCGTGAAATACGGGCTCGTACCGCATCCCGTTTCTGTGGACGTATTGCATGAGTTGCGGCCTGAGCGTGCGAAATCGTTTTCTTCTATCCATAATACTTTCCTCCATCAAATGAGGCTCCGCCCGGACGGAGGTATCCGTGAGAGGACGGCAGTTGGCATCTTTGCAATTCAGCCGGCTCGGGGAGGTTCGCCGGTGGGTAGGTACTGGTTTCGAACCAGTTGTGAAAATCCTCGATGAGCGAGTCATGCGCTTCCTTGAGGCCCGAATAGAGGCGGGCGTGCTCGAGCGCCAGCGTCCCCAGATCGGCCAGCATCTGGACAAATTCGAGATCTTCTTTCGAATAGGTACGCGGATCCGCGCTGTAGATCCGGAGCACGCCTATCACGCGCTCCCTTAAAATCATCGGAACGGAGAGTATGGAAACGATGCCTTCGGCCTCGGCGTCTTCCGGATACTGAATCTGCGGATCGCTCTGTACGTCCGGAATGTGGACGATTTTTCCCCTGAGGCAATCTGCAATGCTGTAATCGGCCGCCAGGGGACCCTTGAAGAGGTAGTCCCCGCTCAACCCCCACGCGCCGGACAGACGGAACTCCCTCGAATTTTTGTCGAGAAGACGGAGAGCGGCCCCCTTGACCATCATGGCTTCCGCCGTTAGCCGGACAATATGGTCGAGTACTTCGCTGACATCCAGCGTGGAGGTCAACTCCCCCGTGATTTTCCGAATGGCTTCGAGACTGGTCCTGCAGTTCATTTTCTGAGTCATATCGACACCCTTTCCGAGCGAATTCATCAATCGATGATTCCGGTCAAACCCGCAACCGATAAACAAAAAGAGCGGGGCGTAGCGCCCCGTTCCATTTGCGTGTTCCCATATCCAGCCGCTGGTTTCAGCGGAGGCTATTCACGCGGGTGATGTTGCGGGTCCGAATCTCCATGTCGACCGCCGCCTCCAGCGGGTCCTTCATCTCCCGCTCCGCCAGCGCGAAAACCGCGTTCACCGCTTGGACGATGAACTTCGTGGTCTCGACTTCCTCATCATAGGGACGGGCGGGGTCGAAAACCGGATCTCCGTACCAGTCCGCTACGTCCAGCGACGCCTCCCTACCCGCCATCTCGTGGTACCAGGGCGAGGCGGGAAGTTTGATCTTCATTTTTCTCTCGGCCATGGTGGCCCTCCTTCGGATTGGGCAGAGGCCATGGCGGCGCGCCTAAAGGCCGATGCCCGCCGGCTCGCTTTCGCAGTCCAGTGCCAGGCGAATGCGCTTGACGTGCTCCGAGCCGACTTCCAGCACGCCAATTTCGACGTCCCGGACGATCTCAAGGGGAACCCCCGCCATGTCGGCGAGGTCTTCCAGTGTCAGGTCGCGGAGTTCTCTCAGATCCCGAATTCGAATGGCCATGAAATACACCTCT
>CAMYJL010000306.1 GCA_947258645.1 uncultured Nitrospinota bacterium | reverse complement strand
GACGATCACCGCATCGACTTCGGGGCGTGCGATCAGCTCGCGGAAGTCAGTGGTGAAAAAGTCGGCCTGGATATCTTCCTTCAGCTTTTTGCCCACCTTCTCATTCATGTCGGTGAGGCCGATCCAGCCAATACCGGGAAAATCCTTGGCCAGTGTGGACCGCATGCGTCCGACAACCCCACAGCCGACAACGGCCAGCCCAAGCTCTTTTTTGTTCGACATTCGATCCACCTTCCAATTTTGACCATCTCGTCCACATTGCGCCGACGTGAGGTGTCAGTGGGAAAAAGCGATGAGTCATCTATTTAGAAATAGGGCGCTTCAGCAATGATTTAACGCGAAGGATACAGCCTCCAACCTTTATTCCAGCCTGTAGCCCAGTTTGTTCATGCATTTTCGATCAACAGTCTTGTTGCGGACAGCACCCCCGGCTCCGCGAGTGAGAAATTCTCTCGTGCATTTGATTTTATCCCTTTCAATTTGATCTGCGGTCGCGCCCGTTTTGATCCAATCTTTTTTGGTTCCACAACTCGCGAGAGTTATCACTGCGAATCCCAAAAGAAACAGAACAGCATAACTCCTGAACGACAAGTAAGGTTTTGAGTAAATACGGGTCATTCTTAACTCCTTTTTTGATGAGATGTCGATAATTGTATGGGTAAAATACATTTACGTCGATATTCCCCGCTATGATCCCATCAAGCGACCTTCTTAAGACATATAATTTATGTGAGACCCGTTTTTTGTGAAAGACAGCTTCTGTCTTGGCACAATTAGGAATTCGCTACCTACAAGTAACTACGGAACGATCACCAGCTTGCCGAGGAATTGGGCGCTTTGCATGAGTTCGTGGGCGGCGTTCGCTTCAGCGAGAGGAAACGCGCGATCCACGTGGATTTTGAAAGTGCCTTCCCGCAAAAAGGGCATGAACCGAGGAACCACCTCCGGCATTTTCCTGGCGAGATTGACTCCCGTAACCCCGAAGATTCGGGCATCCTTCGTCATTACGGAAGGAACCCGGAACGCGGCCTCAGGGCCCTTCCCCAGTCCCGGCCCCATGATGACGATCCGCCCGTCGACACAGATGGCGTCCAGATCCTTATCGAAGTTGTCGGTGGCGGAAGGCTCGATGATGACATCGACACCGCGTCCGCCGGTCGCCTCCAGGCACCGCGAGACAAAGTTTTCCTCGCGGTAGTTGATCGTCTCATCCGCACCCAGGCTCCGGCAGAATTCTGCTTTCTCGTCCGAACTTACGGTGGTGAGGACGCGGCACCCGAGCCGACGGGCCAGCTGAATCGCCGCCATGCCGACGCCGCCCGCCCCCCCCTGTACGAGTACCGTCTCTCCCGGCCCCGCTTTGGCCTTGATGACCAGCGCGTTCCACGCCGTCCGCAACGGAAGCGTGATCCCGGCCCCCTCTTCAAAGCTGTACGCATCGGGAAGCTCCGCGGCCACCGGCGCATGCAGACGGACCAGCTCGGCGTAGCTCCCCCCCAGACACCGCCCGAAGACGCGTTGGCCTTCCTTGAATCCCTCAACACCTTCGCCCCAGCCGATGACCGTTCCCGCCGCCTCCAATCCGGGGATATACGGCGGTGTCATGTGCCTGGAGTGGTGACTCTTCCCGGATCGCGTCGCGACGTCGCTGGGATTCACACCGGCAGCTCCCAGCCGGACCAGCAATTCGCCCGGGCCGGGTTTCGCGTCCTCCAGGTCATCGATCCGCATGGGGACATCCAACCCGAATTCATGAATCCTGACCGCTCTCATCGGAATTCCCTCGAATCCTCAGCCCAATTCGGCCGCTTTCTCCTCAAGCCGCCGGACGACTTCATCCGCATCCGCCGCCTTGTTGTAATCCTGGCTCAGATTACCGTCTCCGCATGGGCTCTTCACGGCAAAAAAAACGGCCTTCTCGTCCAGTGTCCTTCCTCCGTGCCGCGTATTTCGGGGAATGTGGATGAGGTCACCAGGACCGACGACCCTCTCTTCATCCCCAAGAATGAAAACGCGCTTGCCCTCGAGCACCAGAATGAACTGCTCCTCGTTCGGATGAAAATGGGGAGGAGCACCTTCCCCCTTCAAATAAGTCACGACACCCGCCTTCATGAGCTCTCCCGCAAGCGTCTTCGCCACCGCGGGCCCCACCTTGGAGTGCTTCTCTTCCATTTCGGATATTCGGTAAAAAGGCATGGCATTCCTCCTTTTCAGCCCGCTCTTCAGCTTTCCAGGAACAACTGGACCTCCCGGAACAGCTCTCCCCTTCGCTTTTCGAACTCCATGTAGTGCGTGCCGTCCCCCATCACCACATACTTCTTCCCTTTGCTGTTCTTGAGCTTTTGAAAAAGGCTCCAGGCTTCCGGTTCGTTCGCCGAACCATCGTGATCGCCGAAGATGAGAAGAGCGGGACAGCGAATCTTGGCGGCGCTGTAGAGCGGCTTGTTGTGCGCCCGATCGTACAGATCGGCATAAGAGCCGTTCGGGCTTCTGACGGCCGTCGGCTTGCGGCGGGCGCCCTCCGGGTCATAGCGCAAACGCTCCTTCCAGACCCTGCGAACCACCCGAGAATCGCGCCAGCGGTGATGCGCGGAACCTCGGATATGGCCCCACCACCTGCGATGGAGGTCTTTTTCCGTGGTCCAGAACCAGGCTCCCCATTTCTTCGAGTCCCACTTGCCGGGATGAGCCGGAACCTCGAAGCGGGCCGCCCGCTCCGGATTGGTCATCGCGTAATACGGGGCGTAGAGGACGATCCGCCGGACGGCGTGATTGTTGTTCGCCGTGAAGGCCGGAACCGTCGTCGAGCCCCAGGAGCGCCCGAGGATGTTGATCCGGTCCACCTCTTTGTATTTCCGGATAAAGTGGACAGCGGCGTCGATATCGCGGACCACCGTCTTCCCGCGTATCGCGGGCGGCTTTCCGACGGGGTCATCGTCCAGCAGCTCCAGGGGGCGGGTCGAAAGGCCAAACCCGCGAACCGAAAGCGCGAATACATTGTAGCCCCGCACGGCGAACTCATCCATCCACGAATAACCGGGGACGGGCAGATCGAACGCGACCGGCGCCGACGCGCCCCGTCCATGAACCAGAAGGAGAGTCGCGGCAGGCTCGAACCGGCGCTTTCCCTTTGGGCGCTTTTCACGGACGTGAAGTCGAATTCCGGGATCGAGCGAATCGATAAAGTGCTCTTTCTGCACGATGCCTTTCGGAGGCTTGGACACACTGCGGAGTACCATCGATCAGACACCCCCTAAATGAAAAACGGGGGGCCAATCCGGCCCCCCGTCGTCCCTTTTTTCTTACTCAACCCGCGCCATTAATTGAGCGCCTTTTTCATGTCGATTTCCCACGCAAAGAACGTCTCGTCGTGGCGCGGCTTGAACCCCAGCGCTTTCTTGTAGGCATAAATGTCGTTGGTCTTATAGAGAACCTTGAACATCGCCTTTTTCTTGAGTACCTGGGTCACTTTCTGGAATTCGATGTGCTGTTGCTTGGGATCGGCCGTGGCCGCCGCCTTGTCAAGCATGGCATCCAATTCCTTGTAGCAATGAAGGCTAGAGTGCCCCTGGCAAGAGGCCGTCGCCTTTGAAATGTTGCCCGGATCACCCGCCGCATTTCCGTATCCCTGCAGGAACAGGGCGACATTTTTCCGCTTTCCTTTCTGGAATGCCTTCCGCGTTTTTCTCCAGAGCGGGTAGGGCATCGTGCGGCAGGTCGTATCGATCTTGATACGCTTGAGGAACCCGGCGATTGCCTCACAGGATTTGACGTCGCCCGGGTACCTGCCGATGGTCGCATAGAGCGTGGCCTTGAATCCGTTCTCGTAACCGGCCTCTTTCATCATCGCTTTGGCCTTTTCAAGGTCGAACCCGTACCATTTGTCGTCCGGGTTGTACCCGGCAAAGTTCAATGGAGGGTAGAGAGATCCCCAAAGCTTGGCCTTTCCGCCTATGAACGTTGTCCGGAGCAGGTCGGCATCGATGGCGTAGTTGGCCGCCAGGCGAACCTTTTGATTCGCAAACGGGCCTCCCGCGCGGGTCACGAACGACACGAACATCATCCGGACGGCCGGGACATCTGCAACCGCCAGGCCCTTCGTCTTCTCGATTTGCGGGATGAAATGGGGCTTGATGCCCATGACGACGTCCACTTCCCCTTTCATGAGAGCCTTCACGCGAGTGGTGGGCTCCTTAATTCCGCGCAAAACGATGGTCTGAGGCCGGTTGGGATACTTGGCGTTGCCCCACCAAGTGGGGTTCGCCTCGAAAACCATCTTGCGGCCTTTGGCCCACTCTTTCAGAATATAGGGACCGGCCCCGAAGGTTTTCCTGGAAACCACAGCCCAATCCACGCCCTTTGCCTTGAGGGACATGACGTGACCCCACCGCCCGAGGCGGTTCATGAGGCCGTTGTCCGGGACCTTGCTGTGGTAAATGAACCTGTGATCGTCGACGATCTCGATTCGATCGAACGCCTTGAAGAA
>CAMYJL010000305.1 GCA_947258645.1 uncultured Nitrospinota bacterium | reverse complement strand
CGGTCTGGGGGCGCCAGCTCGGGCATCAAGTTTTCTATGCCACCTATTACGGGCAGAACGATCCCAAGCGCCTGCTTCCGAACCAGCTGGACGTCGTATTCATCGGTGCTTCGACCCGGGGCAGCGCGTTGGCCTATGCCCTGGCAAAGATTTTCCGCCGCGAAAATACCTTGACCGTAATCGGGGGGCCTCACGCGATGGCCTTTCCCACAGATTGTCTCCGATTCTTCGATCTCGTGGTGCGGGAGTGCGACAAGGCGCTGATAGGCGATATTCTCCGCGGGCATTACGACCCGCCTGCGGTCATCACGAGCGGCCGCCCCCTGACGGATATTCCCAGCGTCGAGGAGCGGATGCCCGAAATCAGGATATCCGCCTTCTCGCGAGGCAGGCCGACCATGACCAGCCTGGTGCCCATGCTGGCCAGCGTCGGCTGTCCTTATCAATGCGATTTCTGCGTCGACTGGAACAACCGCTACATCCCGATCCGGAACGAGCGGCTGGAGGCCGACCTGAGATATTTATCGAAAAATATGCCCGGGATAATCATTGCCTATGCCGACCCGAATTTCGGGGTCAAGTTCGATCAAACCATGGATGTTCTCGAGAAGATTCCGGAGGAGAGGCGAAATCGCTACGTCATGGAAAGCTCTCTTTCCATTCTGAAAGAGTCGAGGCTGGACCGCTTGCGAGAGACGAATTGCATTTATGTCGCGCCCGGCGTGGAGTCATGGGGCAACTACTCGAACAAGGCCGCCAGCGGAACGAAAACGGGCCGCGCGAAGATGGAGCAGGTCGTCGATCATTTCGGCATGCTTCGCCGATATGTGCCGGGGCTGCAGGCGAATTTCGTTTTCGGCACGGACGTGGATCTGGGCGAGGAGCCGGTGGAACTCACTAAGGAATTCGTGTGCCGGCTTCCCTTTGTCTGGCCCACTCTGAATATCCCAACCCCCGTTGGAGGAACGCCTCTTTACGAAAAATTCATCAATGAGGGCAGGATGCTAAAGCCCATGCCTTTTGCGTTTTACTTTTCGCAAACCACCCTGGTGACCACACTCCAAAACTATCATCCGGCGGAGTACTACGATCACCTTATCGATATTTCGCGGACGATAGCATCCGGGAAAATGTTCGGACGCCGGGCGTTGAGCAAGGAGCCGCCCTCGATCCGCTTCCTGCACAACCTCCGGGCGATGGCCGTGCGGCAGGATATCGCCCGGTTTCGGCGGATCCGGGCGATGCTGGCGAACGACGCCCGGTTCCGGGCGTTTCATGAAGGGCGCTCCGATATTCTGCCCGAGTATTATCACCGCCAGTTTGAGCAAGGGCTCGGGCGCTATGCCGATCTGATCTCCCGGGAAGAGCGCATCCCCCGTTTGGAGGAGGGGTGCCTGAATGTGGTGGAGGGGGGGGGCGGATGAGAGGGGAAGCGTTTTTTTTGGAAGCAAATTTGAGTGATTGTTCACTCAATACGTAGGATTTATTGGCCGATCTTGGTCCAGCATGAGGAGGTGAACGATGGGACCCGCAATCAGACGATCGTTTCTGAATGGGCGAATCAACCGGAGGATCTATTCATGAAAATCGGATTTTTGGCGATGAGCGGTGTGCCGTTTTATGTCGACGAAGATTCCGCGAAGCTTGCTTCGAACTGCTTTGTCGTCGGCGTCGTCACCATGCCGATTTGCTGCTTTCTGGCGGCATGGCGATCGTCCGCGACGGCCCTCTTCGTCGTTCCCGTGCTGAGTGTGATGGTGGGAATCGTCTCGGTACTGATGGGGTGATGTGGAAAGCCCGCCGGAATTCGAAAAAAACCGCCGGAACCCTCTCCCGGCGGTTTTTTGAAATCTGGCTCCGGCGGTAGGACTCGAACCTACAACATTTCGGTTAACAGCCGAACGCTCTGCCAATTGAGCTACGCCGGATCGTTTTTCGCTTCAGCGCCGCCCCGTGAAAGTGGATGCCGAGCAGCGTTCCCGACTTATATGTGACCCGTACTTCCGTTGTCAAGACTTTCGCGCCCTGATCGCGGCGCGTACGCGCTTTATTCCGCGGGGGGTTGTAGAAGTTTCATTATGAGCAGCCCCGCGATGGGAAGGGCGAGAAGAAGGGACGCCACAAAAAGCGCGATGACCCATCCCGCGAATCCGAGGTCGAAGCGCGTCAGCCCGGCGGCGGGACCGCTCAATGCCCAGCCGCCGATCAGCGCAAACGCGGAGTTGAAGACGGCAACCCCCGCCGCGAGGCGGCCCGCGATCAGGCGGCGGCGGGCCATGCGGGTGGGGAGGACGTGCTCTTGTTCTTCCGGTTCGCTCATGCGTTCTCCGGGTGCCCTGAAAATGATGTTTCCCAGGCGGAGCGGAGTCGTCAGGCATCTCACTCGGCGAGAAGTTTTTTGATCTCCGCCTCCGTGCGCTCGTAGTTTCCCTCGCCGATGGTTTTAAACCGGACGATTCCCTTTTTGTCGATCAGGTACTTGGTCGGCCAGTAGCGGTTTCCAAAGGCGTTCCAGTTGGTGAAGTCGTTGTCCATCACGACCGGGTAGGGGACGTTGAGCTTGACGAGGGCTTCCTTGACGTTGTCCTCGTCTTTTTCGAATCCGAACTCGGGGGTATGGTTGGAGATGACGACCAGGCCTTTTCCTTTGTATCGCTCGTGCCACGAGCGGGTCGCGGGGATGTCCCGGACGCAGTTGATTCAGCCGAAGGTCCACATCTTGATGAGGACCACCTTTCCGCGAAGGTCTTTCAGCTTGAGCGGTTCGCTGTTCAGCCAGGGGCCACCCTTCAGCTCGGGGGCAGGGGTCCCCGGGCCGATCCCCGAGGCACCCCTTCCGAAAAAGAAGAATGTCACCAAAACTGCGAAGAGCGCCGCTGCGCCCAGGCGGATGACACGGGATTTCATGTGAATTCTCCCTTCATTCAGCCCCTCCCTGAATACCCATACTGTAGGAATTTGGACGCGGGGATGCAAATCGCCTCCAGAGAGGGGAGACTGGTGGGCAAAAGCGGCCCTCCGGGCTAGGATCCCGTATGATCCCTTCCAGCGGCGCTCATCATGGCTCCCCCCGAGCGGAATGATAGGGCCGCCGCCCTTATACCCATAGAGGAGACGGCAATCATGCAGGCATATAACTGGAACGAGCTTCCCGGCCACGAGACGGGCGACGGGCGCGTGCAGCGCGTGATCGCGGGAGACAACATGACCGTGCTTCAGCAGACGATCCAGGCAGGCTCGAAGCCCAACCCCCATAGCCATCCTTGGGAGCAGATGAGCATTGTCCTCAAGGGGCGAGCCACCTTCCGCTGCATGGGGAAGGAAGTGACCTACGGCCCCGGCGGGCTCGTCGTGTTCCCGCCGAACGAGGAGCACTCGACCGAGGTTGTCGGGGAGGAAGACCTTTTTGTGGAAGAGATTTTCGCGCCGGGTGTGGAGCGCCTGAACAAGCTGGCGCCCAAGGCCTGAGACGCCCCTTTGGACGGAGGGAGATGATGTGGGAAACCGGCTGTCGGTGTCCGGTCTTCGAAAATTGTTCGGCTCCGTGAAAGCGGTGGACGGGATTTCCCTGACGATAGAGGATGGAGAGTTCATGGTCCTCGTCGGATCCACCGGCTGCGGAAAGAGCACCTTCCTGCGCCTGATCGCCGGGCTTGAGGTGCCCGACGCGGGCCATATCTATCTGGACGGGGAGCGCATCAACGATCTTCCCGTGGGCCGAAGGGGGGTCCAGCTCGTTTTTCAGGATTACGCCCTCTGGCCCCACATGCGCGTTTTCGATCGGAAACGGTGGAGCAATCTGGGCTTCGGTCTCCGGATCCGCAAATGGCTCCCCGAGACAATCTTTGACCGCGTGCGCGATGTCATGCGCCGCGTCGGCATCGGGGACGAACTCGCCGAACGCTTCCCGACCCAGCTCAGCTCGGGGCAGAAGCAGAAGGTGGCCATCGGCCGGGCCATCGCCGTCCCGCCCCGCGTGTTTCTCCTCGACGAGCCCATGGCGAACATCGACCCCGTCGCGAAACGCCAGGTGCGGGCCGAGATTCGCCGGGTGCACGACGAGCTCGGCGCATCGACCCTCCTCGTCACCCACGACCTGGCCGACGCTTTCCATCTAGCCGACCGCATCGCCGTGATGAGCGAGGGGCGGATCCTCCAGGTGGACACCCCCCGGCGGATCATCGAAGCGCCCGCAGATCCCTTCGTGAAGGACTTTTTCGCTTCCTTCGACTTCGGGCGCCCGTGGACCGGGTTTTCAAAAAGCCAATCGTCATAAAATTATCTTCCCTTGGGCGCTTCGATAAACGCACGCCAGGCGGCCCAGTACGGAGCACCCCCGGCGATGTAGGTGTCGTTGTGGCCGGCGCCCGGGATGCGGTAGAAGCGCTTGGGCTCGGGCGCCAGAGCGAAGATGCGCTGGCCCTGGGCGAAGGGGACGATGTCGTCGGCGTCGCCGTGGAGGACAAAGACGGGCATCTTGACGGCGGGAATCAG
>CAMYJL010000304.1:4547-5441 GCA_947258645.1 uncultured Nitrospinota bacterium | reverse complement strand
CTCCATGAGGGGGGAACGGCGCCGGCGGTACTGAATGCCGCGAACGAGGTCGCCGTCTCGGCGTATCTGGATGAAAGCGCCGGTTTCATGGATATCCCGTCGGTGGTGAGCGCGGCGCTGGACGCGCACGGGAATGGCGCGGCGACAGAACTGGGCCCCATTCTGGAGGCGGATCGCTGGGCCCGGGAATTTGCCGCTTCGTGCCTGAACGGAAACCGGAGCAAAATCCGATCGTGAGCCGGCGGTTCCTGCCTGATGGAGGGTGTTTCCTGTTCTTTCCCGCATGATTGCCACCGTGGGCGGCATCGGATTTGTCCCGGGGGCTCCCGGCACCGCGGGTTCTGCCGCGGGGGTGGGCCTCTACTGGGTTCTTTCCCAGGGAGGGGATTTCTTCCCGTTCGTGGCGTTTCCTCTTATCGCGGCGGTCGCTGTCTGGTCTTCCGGTTCCTACGCGCGGGAGGTTGGGCGCAATGACCCTCAGGAAATTGTTGTGGATGAGGTGGCGGGCCAGATGCTCTGCCTGATGGCGGCATCCGCCACCCCGGCGAATCTTGTCGTCGGATTTCTGGCGTTTCGATTTTTCGACATCTGGAAGCCTTTTCGAAGAGTGGAAAAATTGTCGGGTGGATGGGGCATTGTCGCGGACGATATCCTGGCGGGCGTTCTGGGCGGGTGCGTTCTCTTGGCGGGCCGCTTCACGGGCTACCTCTAGCGTGGCAAATTGAATCGGGGGTTTTGAAATGGATGAAGCGCCGGAGGAATGGCTGGGCCCGGAGCTCTCCCGGCGGGGCTGGCGTTTAACGACTGCCGAGAGTTGCACCGGCGGCCTGATCGCTCACCGAATCACGAATGTTTCGGGCAGTTCGGGTTACTTCGATCGCGGTTTCATCACCT
>CAMYJL010000304.1:0-4500 GCA_947258645.1 uncultured Nitrospinota bacterium | reverse complement strand
TGAACGTTCCCGGAGCTCCCGGGGCGGTCAGCGAGCCCTGCGCACGGGCGATGGCCGAGGGGGCGAAAAAGGCGGCCGGCTCCGAGGTGGGCCTTTCCGTAACGGGTATCGCCGGGCCTACGGGAGGCTCGCCGGAAAAGCCGGTCGGGACGGTGTTCATGGCGGTTTCCCTTCCTTCCGGGACGCGGTGCGCCCGTTTTCTTTTTGAAGGCGACCGCGTCCAGGTGAAGGCGCAGACGGCGGACGCGGCCCTTGAGATGCTTCGCGAGGCGCTTCGGGCAGAGGAATGAGAGCGTTTATCGCGATCCCCCTTTCGAGTGATGAGATGCGCGCCGTGGGTGAATTACAGGAGCGCCTTCGAGCGTTTCCTCCTCTCGCGGGTTTCCGCTGGATTCCTTCCACCAACATCCACATGACGCTCCGGTTTCTCGGGGAGATTTCAGACGAAGAGGCTGGGGCGGTGGCCGCGGCGCTCGACGCCGTATGTAATTCTAAGTGGTTGATTTCGTATTTTCTGAAGCGTTTGGGCGTTTTTCCGAAGGCCAGGAACCCCAGCGTCCTGTGGGCCGGACCCGATCATCCCCCTAAGGCATTGTTAAATTTGGAGAAATCGCTGGCGGAGGGGCTGAAGGCCGCGGGTTTTCCGCATGAACAGGGCTTTTTCCGGCCACATCTGACCCTGGCCCGACGCCGGAGGAACGCCCGGCCGTTAAAAAGTGTGAATGAAGCGCTCAAGGAAGCTGAAAAACGGTGGCTTTCGCCTCCCGTCCTCGTTCAATCTACAGAGGCGGTCCTTTTTCGCAGCGAGCTGCGGCCTGAAGGTGCTGTCTACCAGGCCGTGCATCGGGCCCCGTTATTACACTAGAAAAATCGGCGGGTTTTCGGGAAGAAAGTTCAGTTTTGTCTTATCCCTTCACAGGGGCCAAAACACGCTTGATCTCCTGCCGGAGCAGATCCAGGTCGACTGGTTTCGTTACGAAACCATTTGCGCCCAGATTCAGAGAATGTTCCCGGTCCTGCTCCATGGCTTGGGCGGTTACGGCGACGATGGGGATTTCTTTCGTTTCCGGATCGGATTTTAACTGTTTGATCGACTCAAAACCGTCGAGAATCGGCATTCGCAGGTCCATTAGGATGAGGTCGGGCCTTTCCCGGCGGGCGGTTTCGACGCCTTCCCGGCCATTAAAAGCCGAGATAAAATCCGAGGCCTTTTTCATTAAAAGTCCGATGTATTCATGAAACATCTCCAGATCGTCCACCAGCAACACTTTCCGGCCGGCCCATGGTTCTTCCCCGCGGGCGGGAGAGATGTGCGCCGGGGGGATATCCGCGACCGGGGCGGCTTTTTCCACTGATTCGAAAGGAAGAGAGAAGGTGAATGTGCTCCCCTTGTATATTTGGCTGTCGACCCAGATCTGCCCGTTGTGAAGGGACAAAATACTGCGGACCAGGTAGAGCCCGATTCCAAGGCCGCTGGAGCCCCTCTTGGTGCTCCCCAGTTGGCGGAAACGCTCGAATATGATCTCCTGCGAGTCAGACCCGATGCCCATGCCTTCGTCTTGAACGCTTACCAAAACCTCCGACGCTTTTTTCTGTGAGCGGATCCGAATGGTTCCTCCGTCGGGTGAATATTTGATGGCATTGTCCAGAAGATTGTTGATGACCTGGCTGATGCGTGTCGGGTCACAAGTGATAGTTTCGCAGTCCGGATCGAGTTCCTGTTTGAGGACAAAGTCTTCGGGCAGGTGAGACGTTCTGGATTCGACCAGATTTTCGATTAGATTGTTCAACGGCACTTCAGTGAAATCGAGCTGCATTTTTCCGGTTTCGATTCGATCGACGTCACGAAGATCGTCGATGAGCCGGGAAAGATATTTGCCCGCGGAGCGGATTTTCGGAAGAAGACGAAGCGCTTCTTCGTCTTTTGTGCTCATCAAAAGCAGATCGCTAAAGCCGATCACGGCGTTCAATGGCGAGCGCAATTCATGGCTGACGTTGGAGAGAAATTCACCCTTGGCCTTGTTCGCTTCTTCCGCGGATTCCTTGGCTTCTTTCAGGGCTTCTTCTGAGATCATTCGTTGCGTGAGGTCCTTGGTGATGCTGCAGACTGCGATGACATCCCCCTCGGTGTCCTTGACCGGCGACAACGTGATGTCCACAGGGACGAGTGTTCCGTCCTTCCGATGTCTTTCTACCTCGGTCTGCACGGATTTTCCGTTCAGCAGCTTTAAATATACATCTCTTTCTTTGGCAGGGTCGCTATCGTTGCTGTTGCCCGGAGGGACGATGAGGTCCAGGACGGAATTGCCGAGTGCCTCCGCCTCAGTGTATCCGTAGAGCTTTTCGGCTCCTGCGTTCCACCAGAGAATTCTACGATCCCTGTCGGTCACGATAATGGCGTCGGCGTTGTCTTCGACGACGCTTCGGAAGAAGTTCCGGCTTCGTCGGGCTTCCTCATGGAGTTGGGCGTTTTGAATGGCGACAGCAGCCTGTGACGCAAGCGCGCCAAGCAATTCCAGATCTTCCTCACGGAAGAAATTCACTTCCGTGGACTGGCAATTGATGACCCCGACGGCTTTATTGGTAGAGAGCAGCGGATGCGCGATGAACGATCGGATGTTTTGATTTCGAGCCCATTCCCCGTTGATCCATTCGGGGTGACTTGAAATATCGCCCGCCCGGATCTGCTTTTTGTTCTCGAAAACCTTACCGGTTAAACCTTCACCGATAGCGTAGGAAAATGGCTGGACGGCGTGCAAGCGGGTCGTATCGGATTGAGCGGCTAGGGAAAGGAGTTGGGATTGGCTGTCGTAGAGGAAGATACGTGAATGATCACCCCCAAGGAGTTCGACAGCTGACTGAACGATGTTTCTGAGAACCTCGTCGAGGCTCAGGTTCTCCGTGATTTTCCTGGTTAGCTCGTTCAGGGCAGTCAGGCGTGATGAGCGGTCACCAGAATGGTTAAACAGTTGATTTTTTTCAATTGCAAGCGAAACCAAATCGCCCAGGGCCTCTGCCAGATCGCGGTATTCGGAATTGAAATCCCGGGGAACGGAGTGAAACAGGTAGAGACCTCCGAACGGTTCTTGCTGGACGGAAATGGGAACAATGCAAACCGTTCGGGGGGCGGATTCTTTTGTTATCTCCCTGGAGAAGACCCGCGGCTCCTCCCGGATGTCCGGGATGATGATAACGTTCTCTTTTTCAAAGGATTCGGCTGTTAGGAGGGCAACGGGCGAGTTTTCAAGCGCTTCGATGTATTCATCGGGAACGCCGGCTGAGAAAACAACTTTTTTCTCCACGGAGTCTCCGTAGCAAGAGCGTTGGACCAAAAACTGGCGGGTGCCGAGAAGATGGGAAATGTCCTCGCCTATGCTTTGGAGAGTTTCAGGCAAACTTTTGCCCCGTAGAATTTTTCGGGCTGAAGTGATGAGTGCGGAAAGGGAAGTTTTATTACCTAAATCCGAGGACGGGAGAATCGAGGCCGGGTCCGCGTTGCTTTTCGTGGGTATATTCATCCAAAAATCTCTGATTTTCCGGGCAGCTTAGACGGCGATCCTTTTTCATTATTTTTATAATTGCAGTGCATTCATCAAAAAATGATCTTATCACCTGCGCCGGGCCAGTCAACTAATCGTGTGGAGGAAATGATGATCCGTCAGTGTGGCGCAGGGAGAGGGGTTGCACCCGTGGCGCAGGGAGGGAGATAGAACCGAGAGAGGCTTCAGGGGAGGAAGTTGAGTCCGGGGTGTTTTCTCCAGAAATAAATTCCCATCGCTGTGGCTGCCAGGAGGTTGCCTATCAGGATGTCCGGGATCGTCAATGCCTGAAGAACGCCCTCCGAAAACAGGAGGCTCACGCAGATGAACCCAAACTCAAAAAGGACGAACAACAGGAGGATGCCGAACCCGTAGTTTGGGTCTCGTTCGGCCAGGTGGAGCAGCCAAGAACCTGCCACTCCGATTGCCACGAATACGAGTCCGTGAATCCAGGTGAACATGAAAACCACTTCAATGGAAATCGGGATTGACTGGAAAGAGGTGAGACCCGCTTCTCCCTTGAGCAGGGAATATCCCAATACGCTTGGGGTAAACAAAAGCTGCCCCTGAAGGGAGTCGACAATAAAAAACCACAGGGCGATGGTTGCCGCCCCAATGACTCCGCTGATCATCCCTTCTTCGTAAATGCGGTGACCTTGCCTTGCGATTCCTCTGGCCTGAACTTGGGATTGACCTGTCATGGCGTTTTTCTCCTCGATAAGAGGGGAACGAGAGGCATATGCCCGGATATATCTCCTCGAAAAAAAAAAGAGGTTTCCTGCTCCATATAAAAGAACAATGAAACACCAGCGAATAATCCGCAGTGGCTTGAAATCGGTCATCACAATTTCAGTTATGGGGATGTTTTTGCGGGTTTTTGGGGGAAATCTTCTGATTCAGCTGGGCAGAAAGAGCGACTATTTCGGAAAAAAGGGGGATCTCCAAAGATTCCCCCAAGATG
>CAMYJL010000303.1 GCA_947258645.1 uncultured Nitrospinota bacterium | reverse complement strand
CCCGCAACCTTTTGGGGGAGCGGGGCGCAGGAACGAAAGGATACCTGCAAATGTCTGGCAAGCTGAGCCGGCGCACGTTTCTGAAGATCGCAGGGGGAGGGCTGGGTGCGACAGCGCTCTCGGTGTCCGCCGGCCCGGCGGGTGCATTCTCCCTCTCGGGGGAAAAGCCCGAGCCGCGTCTTGCCAGCGACGGCGTTGTCCCCAGTTATTGCGGGATGTGCTTCTGGCAATGCGGCATTCTGGCGCATGTGAAAAACGGGCGGGTATCCCGAATCGAGGGCAACCCCGACGATCCGCTGAGCCGGGGGAAACTCTGCCCCCGAGGCGTCGCCGGTACCGGGCTTCTTTATGACAAGGATCGCCTGCGCACCCCTCTCATTCGGGAGCGCAGCGGCGGAACCCAGCGATGGCGCAAAGCGAGTTGGGAGGAAGCGCTCAGCTACGCCGCCGCGCGTCTCGACGCCGTTCGGAAGAAATACGGGCCCGAATCCATCGCGCTCCTGACGCACGGGCCGGGAGGGAAGCATTTTCGCCATCTTCTCAAGACCATCGGCTCGCCGAACGCCGCCGCCGCTTCGTTCGGCCAGTGCCGCGGGCCCCGGGATGTCGGATTTCAACTCACCTTTGGAGCGGGTCCCGGCTCTCCCGAGAACATTGACGTCGCCCATGCGGAATGTCTCGTCCTGCTGGGCTCCCACCTCGGCGAGAACATGCATAACACCGCCGTTCAGGAGTTCGTCGAGTTTTTAGGAAAAGGCGGCAACCTGATCGTCGTGGACCCGAGGTTTTCCGTTGCGGCGGGCAAGGCGAAGCGCTGGCTCCCCATCAGGCCGGGGGCCGACCTCGCCCTCCTGCTCGCGTGGATTCAGGTCATCCTCCACGAAGGGCTCTACGACAAGGAATACGTCGGAAAATACTGCGTCGGCCTGGATCAGCTGAAGAAGGCGGTGATGAACTACACGCCCGACTGGGCCTACGCCGAGACCGGGCTCGAAGCCCGGGTCATCCACGAGACGGCCCGCGAACTCGCAAAGTCCGCCCCGCGGACCATCGTACACCCCGGGCGGCACGTCACCTGGTACGGCGATGACTCCCAGCGCTCCCGGGCGATCGCCATCCTGAACGCCCTGCTCGGAAGCTGGGGGAGAAAAGGCGGTTTCTACATCCGCGGCTACTGGAAGGTGCCGGGCTATCCGCTTCCCGCGTATCCCAAGCCGGGAAAACCGCGGGCCGACGGCGTGGGAGGAGATGTCCCCTTCGGGCACGAGGGGCTCGTCAACCGGATGCGCGATGCGACACGGACGGGGAAACCCTATCCGATCAAGGCGTGGATGGTGTACGGAACAAATCTGCTCGCCAATACGCCGGGTCCGAAAGAAACATTGGCGGCGATGGATGAGCTCGATTTCATCATGGCGGTTGACGTCCTGCCGAGCGAGATCACGGGCTATGCGGACGTTGTTTTTCCTGAATGTACCTATCTGGAGCGGCACGACGACTTCCGCATCGCGAGCACCGACGTGGATTTCATCCAGTACCGCCAGCCCGTCGTTCCTCCGCTCGAGGGGACAAAACCCGGCTGGTGGATTGCTAAAGAGCTCGGGCAGCGTCTTGGCCTTGAAAAGTATTTTCCATGGAAAGACTACCAGGAGTACCTCGACAAGCGGATCTCTCTGGCAAAACTTTCGGGCCGTGACCTTCATCAACGGGGCGTTCTCGTTCGTGAGGGCGGGCCGCGTTTCCTCGAGGAGGGCGCACCCGCACGCTTCTGGACCAAGAGCCGCAAGATCGAACTCTACTCGGAAGAGCTTCTCCAGAAGGGTTTTGATCCTGTTCCCCGCTACACGCGGCACAAGCAGCCGCCCCTGGGCAACTACCGCCTCATCTACGGACGCGCCCCGACGCATACCTTCAACTACACGCAAAACAACAAGCTTCTTTTGGCACACTTTCCGGAAAATGCCGCCTGGATGAACGCCAGAGAAGCCCAGGGGCAGGGCCTCCGTGACGGCGATCGGGTACGGCTCAGGAACCGTGACGGTGTTCTTTCACTCCCCCTGACGCTGAAGGTGACCGAGGGCATCCGCCCCGATTGCGTCTATCTGGTTCACGGCTTTGGGCACACGGACGAGCGGCTCAGCCTCGCCGCGCGGCGGGGGGCGAGCGACAACGCTTTGATGAGCCGCTATGAGATCGATCCCCTGTGCGGGGCCACCGGCATGCGGGTCACGTTTGTGGAAGTCCGCAAAGTTGCCGGCGCGGCAGAGAAAGCGGGGGTGTAGACATCATGGCGCGCTATGCGATGTTGATCGATTTGGATCGTTGCGTGGGATGCATGGCCTGCGCGCTCGCTTGCAAAACCGGCTACGCCACGATCGACGAAGAATCCCGCAACTGGGTACGCACGCTGGGCCTTCAGGGTGAATACCCCAACCTGCGCCAGCAATGGGTGCCTGGCAACTGCATGCAGTGCGAAATCCCCTATTGCGTCTACAATTGCCCGACGGGCGCGACCCATAAGCGCGATGACGGAATCGTCGTTGTCGATTCCGAGGCGTGCATCGGCTGCGGCTACTGCGTAGACGCCTGCCCCTACGGCGCAAGGTTTATCGATCCCAAGCGCGGCATCGTCGAAAAGTGCGATTTTTGCACGGAGCGCCTGACTGCCGGCAGGGAGCCGCTTTGCGTCGAGGTGTGCCCATCTCAGGTCCGGGCGTTCGGTGACATGCACGATCCGAAATTCGCGAAACGGGTGAAAGACTCCGGTGCCCGACCCATCGTGAGCAAGACGGTAAATCCCGTCCCGTCGGTTTTTTATAAAGGCCTTGGCGTTGAAGAGCAAAAAGCCTATGCGCCGCATCCGCCGCGTGAGGCTCCGGCCGGAAGGTGGCTGCGCGTTCTGGTCAACCCGGCGGTGAAGTGGATGGTCGGGCTGGCCTTCGCGGGGCAGGCGATCGCCTACTTCTATCAGCTCTGGCACGGCGAGAAACAATTTGAGGACGAAGGATGAGCCAGACACCCGTAGTGGAGACGGAAGCGCCGGCGGAGGAAGTTCTTTCCGTCGAACAGATCAAGGCGATGCGCGAGAGGCGGATCAAGAAGCACGATTCGTCGGGCGTGCTGCTTCACTGGTTCAACGCGGCCTGCTGGCTGTTCCTCGTAGCAACCGGTCTGGCCACCGTGAGCAACCCCGCCTATGCGATCGTGCCGATCGAGTGGACGAGGCTCATGCGCGCTGTTTTCGGCGGGACCAGCGGCCTGATATTCTGGCACGCCGCCGTCGGCCTCCTCTGGGCGGGCGTGCTGATGGTCCATATTGTTTTTGGATGGCGCTCGTTGACGGTGCCCTTTTTGAAGAACAATTTTTGGCTGGACCGCGACGACGTGATGTGGCTGGTGTTCCGCGCACAGCGAATTCTTGGAAAGGACGTAAAACTCCCGCCTCAAGGGCCCTTCAACGCGGGCCAAAAGATATTCGGTATCATCGTCACTTTGGGGAGCATCGTCATTCTTTTGAGCGGGCTGGTGCTGGTCTTCCGGCCTTATGTGCCCGATACCGCATGGGTGGCCTGGGCGCTTCCCGTGCACCTCTTCGCTGTAGGAGCCGTATGCACGGGCCTTTGCATCCACATCTACATGGGCGGCGTGTTCCCCGAGGAGAAACAGGCCTTCTTTTCCATCTTCACAGGCGAAGTGAATGAGTTGTATGCTTATTCCCACCACCGAAAATGGTACACTGAAGTGAAGAAAGAGGAAGCGGAATGGGAGGAAAAGTTAAGGGATCGCTACGAGAGGACCAACAACCGGAAGGCGAATGAGTTGGTCCGTCATGAAGAACAGGAAAAAGCCGATGGCCAGTCTTTTAGGGCAGGCATATCCCCGGCAGCAGATGAGAATGCCGAAGAAAAGGCGGAAGAGGATTAATATATGACGACAGTGAATTGGATGAGATTAATCTGGGTTTTTACCTTGGCATTCATCTTTTCATCGACCACCGTATGGGGTGCCCCTGCCCAGAAACACCCGCCTGAGAAATATGTCTCGCCGATTCAGGCGGCCGATATTCTCGTTCAAGGCAAAGAGCGGCCATTTCTTCTGGACGTTCGAAATGGCTGGGAATATGAGGACTACCATATCCCCGGAGCAGCCAATATCCCTGTCCAGGTACTGGGGAAACCCGAAAACCTCGCCAAACTGCCGAAGGGTCGGAGAGTCATTCTGTATTGCCGTACTGGTGTCCGGGCTGATCGGGCGCTTTCGATTCTTTCGGCAAAAGGTTTTGATGTGGTCAGCATCAAGGGCGGAATCGCCTCGTGGTGGCGCGACATCATCCAGCCGCCGAGCATCACGATGGCCCCCTTCGGCAAACAGGCCGCGGATTTCCGAAAACGGCAGGGACTTCGGAATTACTTTCTGAAGGTGCCGGGTGCGGGAGCTGCTTCTGCCACCCCGGCCGGACCGCCCATCAGGAAAACCGTGAAATCGCTTCCCCCAGCGAAAACGCCT
>CAMYJL010000302.1 GCA_947258645.1 uncultured Nitrospinota bacterium | reverse complement strand
CCGGTTGCCTTCAAAAGGGCCGATTACTTGGGCGATGAGGAGGTCCCATTGGACGAATCGGTTCGCAGTGCAGTCGCCGATAAACTGGGATTTCGCCCGGAAGGGCCCATCCGCCTGCTCACGCAGCTTCGGTATTTTGGCTATAGCTTCAATCCGGTCAGTTTTTATTACTGCTACGGGAGGGATGGAAAACGGCTGGAGGCCATTCTGGCCGAGATCACGAACACCCCCTGGGGGGAGCGGTATTCTTATGCAGTCAGTGCTGAAGCGGGCGGAGGCGATGACAAATCCATTCATCCCCCTTCATTCAGGAAACAGTTTCACGTCTCCCCGTTCATGGAGATGAAAATCGACTACCGCTGGCGTCTTCAAACGCCGGGGGAGCACCTGACGGTTTCGATGGAAAACCACCGAAAGGGGGAGAAAATATTCGACGCCACTCTTTCTCTTCGCCGCCAGGAGATAACCGGGGTCAATCTCGCCAAGGCGCTGGCGCTCCATCCCCCCATGAGCATCAAGACCACCTCGGCCATTTATTACCAGGCATTCCGGCTATACTTTCTGAAGCGAACCCCATTTTTCGCACACCCTAAATACACTGAAAACCCTCACAAGGAGAAGTGGGTATGAAACCCTCCATCATTCCGGCTGATCGGATCGGTCTCCATGAGGCACGTCTCCCGCTACTGGATCGCCTGTTTCGCCGGGGTCTCGAATCGAGCCTCTCCGGTCTGCACTCCGGCCATATCACCCTGGTGGACGGTGACCATTCCATTCAGTTCGGCCGTGCGTCGACCGATTTTCCTGTTCACAGCGTGGTCCGTGTTCATGACCCGGGCTTTTACGCCAACCTGGCCCTCGGGGGCACCATCGGGGCGGCCGAGTCCTACATGATGGGGCAGTGGTCCACGGATGACCTGACGGGTCTGATCCGGCTCATGGTGCGGAACCGGGACGTGCTGGATGGGATGGAGAGCGGTCTGGCCAAGCTCAGCGCACCGTTTCGCCGGATGTTCCACCGGCTTCGGCGCAACAACCGTTCCGGGAGCCGAAAAAATATCCTTGCCCACTACGATTTGGGGAACGATTTCTACTCCTTGTTCCTCGATGAATCGATGACGTATTCCTGCGGCGTTTTTCCAAATGAAAATTCCAGCCTGCATGAAGCCTCGATTGCCAAGATTGATCGGGTATGTCGGAAGCTGAATCTCCACCCATCTGATCATCTCGTTGAGATCGGCACGGGATGGGGCGCACTCTCGATTCATGCCGCCCGAAACTACGGCTGTCGGGTCACAACGACGACGATCTCGGAGGAGCAGTTTGTCTTTGCCGAGAGAAGAATCGCCGAAGCGGGGCTATCGGAAAAAATCACCGTTGTATTTCAGGATTACCGGGATCTGGCGGGGCAGTTCGACAAGCTGGTTTCTGTCGAGATGATTGAAGCGGTGGGGGATGAATACCTGGATGATTATTTCGCCTCCTGCAGCCGCCTCCTCAAGCCAGAGGGATTGATGGCGATTCAGGCGATCATCATGAACGATCAGCACTACGACGAATACCGAAAGGGCGTCGACTTCATCCAGCGCTACATCTTCCCGGGAAGCTGTCTTCCGTCAATGAAGCGAATGCTGGAGGCCACTTCCCGAGCCACCGATTTGCGTCTCACTCATTTCGAGGACATCACCTCGCACTATCCGAGGACACTTCGGGCCTGGCGGGAGCGTTTTTTCGAACGAATCGAGGAAGTCCGCGCGCTGGGGTTTTCGGACGCCTTCATTCGGATGTGGGAGTTTTACCTGTGCTACTGCGAGGGCGGATTCCTGGAGCGCTATATCGGGGATGTCCAACTCCTGTTCGCTAAACCCCTGAATCGGGTGGAGACCGTGCTTCCCGACCTGACGAAGGATCGGGGCCTTGCCGAAATTTAAGATTTTCATCTCGCTCCTAGGCTTCTATGCCGGCTGGCTGGCCTGCGTCATGGGCGCTGCCGATGGCAATCCCTTCATGGGACCCGCCGTGGTGGCAATCATCGTCATCCTGAACTGGCGGATGCAGATCATCTCCAGGCCGGATATCTACCTGGCCCTTTTTTCGATTCCGTTGGGGATGTTATTGGATTCCGCACTCTCTTCCATCGGGGTTTTTTCTTACCAATCCCCGCTCCCGATGACCTGGTTGAGCCCGCCCTGGATGGTGGCGCTTTGGGTCAATTTCGCCATTATCGTGAGAGGACCGCTGGGATGGATGGAGGAGAAATATTGGCTCGGGGCGGTGTTCGGGGCGTTGGGCGGCCCTCTGAGCTACTATGCCGGCCTTCGCCTGGGAGGAATGACCGCTTTTTGGAGTATGGAGTCCTTCCTGGGTATTGTGGCCTTGGAATGGGCCGTGGCAATGCCGGTGCTGCTTTGGCTCGCCCGGCTCACGCGGGAGATGCGCCCCGCTTCGGCGTGAAGAGCCTGGAGAGCCCGCCACCCCGCCGGGCCAGCCTGATGAGATAGATCATCACGACGAAGTTTCCTAAGACCATCAGGGCCAGAACCCAGATCGCCGCGAACGCTTTTTTCTCTTCCATCCAGAAAATCCAGCAACCCGCCAATAGAAAACCGGCGTAGAGATCGACGAGCGTCGCGATTCCCCACCATTCCCCGAGCAGATACTCGAACCCGATGACCACGCTCTTTTCGAAACTGGCGATCACGATGACGCCGAGAAGAATGCTGCCTATGAGAAAGCACGCGAAGGCGACCGTTCGGTTTGGCGAAATCACTATCAATTCTCCATATGTCTGAACTAAAAAATCCCTAAACCCTCAGGGGCTCTTTCGAAAGAGGTAGTGGGAGACGATCCACTCACTTCCGTCTTGATGGCCGAACAGCTCGGCGCAGGCCATGAAGAACACCCGCCACTGGACCCACATTTTCATGGTGTCTTTCTGACCGTACACGTCCTGAAAAATCGAGAGGATCGATTCCCGGTTCCGGTCCATATTTTGGATCCAGGCCTCGGCCGTTTTTTGGTAGTGTGTTCCGCTCAACCGCCAGTGTTTCTGGATATTAAGGTCATCCTGAAAAAAGAGGAGCAAATCGTCCGAGGGCATAATGCCGCCCGTGAAGAAATTTTTGGCCATCCAGTCGGAGCTGTCGCGCACCTCGAACGGATAAGCGAATCGAATGCTTGAAAAAATGTGGACGAAGAGCGTGCCGCCCGGCTTCAGCCAGCGGGCGATTCGGGAGTGGAGCTCCCGGTAGTTGCGCATGTGCTCGAACATCTCGATGGAAACGACGCGATCGAAAGTACCGTCGACCTCGAACCGGTTTATGTCCTCGGTGATGATCTTCAGGTTGGTGAGTCCTCTTTCCCGTGCCCTGCCTTCGATGAACGCTTTCTGGCTGGAGGAGTTGCTGACCGCGACGATCCGGCTGCCCGGATACGCGGCGGCCATGTAGAGAGAAAGCGACCCCCAACCGCATCCCAGCTCGAGGATGTCGAGGCCGTCCCTCAGCTCGGCCCGATCGCAGCAGAGGCGGAGCATCTCCTCCTCGGACGCATCGAGGGTGTTGACCCCATCGGGCCAGTAGCAGGCGCTGTATTTAAGGTGTTTTCCCAAGACTTTTTCAAAGAACGGGGCCGGGACTTCGTAGTGCTGCTCGTTGGCATCATGGGTGTTGATCGCGATGGGGCTGGCTTTGAGTTGTTCGATGAACTTCGCGAGGTGATCGGCCTGAAGGGCGGGGTCTCCTTTGTCCTCCTCGGCAAGCCGGATTCGGTTGAGCTTCCGGATCGCCATGCGGATGATCCAGTCGGGAAATATGTCTTTGTAAAGGAGACCTTCATACCACATGGGAGGTGTTCTCAGGTTTTCGGAAACCAGGGGACGAAGACGCTCGTGGTTTCCTGGTAACGTTTGTATTCCTCTCCGCGGGATCGAAGGCACTGCTCTTCGGTCGGAGGAATGCCGGTGATGTAGAAGATGGTGTAAAGCATGGCGACCGGACATAGGATTGAAACGAATCCATAGGGAGAGCCCAGCGCGAAAAGGGCGTAAGAGCACCAGATCAGCCATTCGAAAAAGTAGTTCGGGTGGCGGGAATACCGCCACAATCCGATCTTGCAAGTCTTGCCGCGATTGTCAGGATTCGACTTGAAACGTTCCAGCTGGCGATCGGCCAACCCTTCACCCGAAACGGCGATGACCCAAAGGCCCATCCCGGCGATCTCCCAAACACCCAGACCGGGCTCCGGGTTCAAGGCAACAAATAAAACAGGGAGAGACAGGAAGACATCAATCAGCCCCTGGGCATGAAAGAAGATGAAGAATTTCAGGCCCATGTTGCCGCCCCAGTCCTTGCGGAGCTGTTGATAACGGCCTTCCTCGGGCTTCCCCAATACCCGGTCAAAGAGAAGGTAGGTTGAAAGCCTGATGCTCCAGAAGGTGACCATCCCGACGAGAAGGAGTGTCCTCGAGAAATCGCCCGTGCCCAAAAAGAAATAAATCCACGCGATGCCGGACAAGCCC
>CAMYJL010000301.1 GCA_947258645.1 uncultured Nitrospinota bacterium | reverse complement strand
CCGCTTCTTCTGCCTCACCCCGAAGAGCCGGCATTTCACCCACTCATCGTGGCAGGCGACCGACTGGAACTTCATCTGGTCGACCAGCTTCGGTGACCCCTACCGCATGGATCGCCGCCAGCCCGGGGTGGGCGAGAATCAGGTGCAGATGAACCCCGAGGCCGCGAAGGACCTGGGCTTTAAGGAAGGTGATTACGTCTATGTGGACGCCAACCCGGCGGATCGGCCTTACATCGGGTGGAAGCCGGATGACTCCTTCTACAAGGTGGCGCGGCTCATGCTCCGGGTGAAGTTCAACCCTGCCTATCCCTACGATGTGGTGATGATCAAACACGGGGCGTGGTGCGCTACCGAGAAGAGCGTCAAGGGCCACGAGACGCGCAAGGACGGTCGCGCCGTTTCCGCCGACACGGGCTATCAGTCGAGTTACCGTTACGGCTCCCACCAGTCGATCACGCGCGGCTGGCTCATGCCCATGCACCAGCTCGACAGCCTGTTCCACAAGAAGAAGGTTCACATGAGTTTCATGCTGGGCGGGGAGGCCGATAACCATGCCATCAACACCGTTCCTAAAGAAACCCTGGTCAAGCTAACCAAGGCGGAAGACGGAGGCCTGGGCGGAAGGGGTGTGTGGGCGCCGGCCACTACCGGTTATTCGGTCGGTGAGGAGAACAAGTTCATGCAGCGCTACCTCCGGGGCACTGTCAAAGTGAAGAGGGGATGAAGAGATGCCAAAGGATGAATTCGACCACGAAGATCCGATGGAGCTCATCTCCATGCCCATGCCGGAGGCGGACAGCGCAATGGAATCTGAAATGGCCCGCTGCCTGGCGGAGGAGTTCATGCGGATGGGCGATTCGGATGAAGAGATTCTGGCCATGTTCCGCAACCCGTTCTATTCGGTTCCCCACGGCGTTTATCTCTCTCGAGGTGAAGACGCAGTGAAGAATGCCATCGCACAAGCCCGGGCCAACTGGTTCCCGGTAAATCTATAGGGAGGAAGAACGATGTCTCAGGTTTACAATTGGCAGCTCGGGCGAAATATGGCGTACCCCTACGAGGAGAAGCATCCCGAGCAGCAGTTTGCATTCGTGTTCAACATCAACCGGTGCATCGGGTGTCAGACCTGCTCCATGGCTTGCAAGTCTACCTGGACAACCCTACGGGGGCTACCCCCAGAACTGGGATGTCAAAACCCTTCAGCTTCTGGAGGAAGCAAACCCCGATAAACAGGTGTGGGATGCCACGAATAACGGCAACCGCCGCCCCTACGGTGCCTATGGCGGGATGACTATTTTCGAGGCGGCCTCCCGCCGGATCGGGCCCGAAGGCCCACAGCGCGTTCTGGGCTATCAGCCGAGCGACGCGGAGTGGCGCTTCCCCAACATCGGTGAGGACACCGCGAAAGGCCCCAAAGGGGTCCGCGGCACATATGACAAAAAAGGCGTCCAACTGCCCGAGCACAAAAGCTGGTTCTTTTACCTTCAGCGCATCTGCAACCACTGCACCTATCCGGCCTGTCTCGCAGCCTGCCCGCGCAAGGCCATCTACAAGCGGCCGGAGGACGGCATCGTTCTCATCGATCAGGAGCGTTGCCGCGGCTACCGGAAATGTGTCGAAGCCTGCCCGTACAAAAAATCCATGTTCCGAACGAATACCCGTACGAGCGAGAAGTGCATCGGCTGCTATCCGCGCATCGAGGGGAAAGAGGCGCTCTCGAACGGAACCCCGTGGGAGACGCGCTGCATGACGGCCTGTGTCGGGAAAATCCGGATGCAGGGGCTGGTCGGCGTCGATCAGAAAACCGGGGACTGGGCGAACGATCCCCAGAACCCCATCTATTTCCTCGTGAAAAAGGAAAAGGTGGCGCTGCCTCTCTATCCCCAGTTCGGAACCGAGCCGAACGGATACTACATTCCCCCGCGCTGGGTCCCGCGGCCCTATCTGCACCAGATGTTCGGCCCCGGGGTGGATGAGGCCATCGAGCGCTACGCGGCCCCCTCGCGCGAGCTTCTGGCCGTGATGCAGCTTTTCCGCGCCCAGCAAGCCATCGTCGCCCGTTTCGAGATCAAGGAAGGCCCCAAGGTGTTCGAGACGAAGATCAACGGGAAGCCCTGGGCGCTCTTCAATGACACCGTTATCGGATATGACGGAAAAGGCAACGAACTCGTGCGTCTCACGGTCGAGGAAGGTCTTCAGAAACGGCCGGCCGAGCGGGCCAACAGCATTTAAGGAGGAGCGCCGATGGAATCATCTATTTCCAAGGAGGCGATGCTCTCCCTCGCGAGGAGCCGCGTCTATTCCTATCTCGCTGCCTGCTTCCGCTATCCGGACGCAGAGTCATGGAGCGGGATCGCCGGGGATGAGGAACGCACCACGTTTACTTACGCCTGTGCACAGCTAGCCGAGGAAAAGGACTACCGCTCCCTTCGCCGTTATTGCAGCGGGCTTCCCACGAGCAGGGGCATCGGCCTGGAAAAACTGGAGGACGCTTACCAGGAGGTGTTTGGCCACACCATCTCGAAGCATTGCCCACCGTATGAGACCGAGTACGGCAACATACACCTCTTTCAGCAGTCGGATGTGCTTGCTGATCTTGGGGGGTTCTACAACGCCTTCGGCGTCGCCCCACGCGAGGGCAGGGAGAGGCTGGATCACATTTCGATTCAACTCGAGTTCCTCTACCTCGTCACCTTCAAGGAGGCCCGTGCGCTCAAAGAAGGAAAAACGGAAGAGGCAGAGGTTTGCCGGGAGGCCCAGGCCGCGTTTCTGGAGGACCATATCGGAAGGTGGGCGCCCATCTTCGCCAAGCGCCTGGAACGAAAGAACCCTAAAGGAATTTACGGGGATGCCGCCCGGTTGCTCGACAGCTTTATCGAAGCCGAGAAGAAGCTTTTTGCGGCGGAACCGGAACCTGTCCCCGACGTCTCGCGCGGGGAACTTCTTCCCACGGTTTCCGATGAATGGGATTCCTCTGACTGGCAGAGGGACGATAACTCCGCTTCGGATCAAAAATGAGAGGGATTGATCATGTCTTTTAAGAGTGTTGTCGCAGCGGCGGCCTTGGTGATCGGGATTTTCGGACCCTCTCCCGCCGGAGCCGCAAAATTTAAGCTTGACTCCAAACTCATCCCGCGGGGCAAGATGGTGTATGAGCGCGAATGCGCCACCTGCCACGGAATCTCGGGCAAAGGGGACGGAGAAGCGGCCTATCTTCTTTTTCCTCGGCCCCGGGACTTTACCTCAAAAGTTTTCAAGTTCCGGAGCACGTTCCAGGGAGATCCCCCCAGGCGCTCGGATATCATGCACACCCTCCGGCTGGGCCTTCCGGGCTCGACCATGCCGAGTTTCATTTCACTTTCCGACAGCGATCTGCAGGCGCTGACCGAGTACGTTCTTTCGCTCTCGAAATTCGAAGAGGCTGCCGAGGAACTGCCCAAGCTACCCAGCAGAATTCCGCCCTCGACGAAAACATGGATTACGAAAGGAAAGACCGCATATCTCAAATACGGTTGCAATAAATGCCATGGTGACAACGGCGACGGAAAAGGGGAGAGCGCACCGACTCTCAAGGATCACAAGAAGCGTCCGATTCTCCCGAACGACTACACGCGCGGAGTTTTCAAGGGTGGGGGTGATCCCCGCTCCATTATCTTGCGCGTTTTGACCGGTATCGAAGGAACCCCCATGCCCTCGCACTCAGATACCTTGGAAAAAGAAGAGGATCTCATTTCCATCGCGCATTACGTGCGGCAATTTTCCAAGGGGCGCGACTTCTGGCAGCCCGGGACGGGCGTCATTCCCGCTCGCAGGGTTCAGGGGGGCGTCCCCACACGGGCCAATGACAAGCGTTGGGCGAATGTCATCCCCACATCGATTCCGATGATGCAGCTTCATAACGACGGTCGCCCCCCCATCGAGGTGGAGGTCCGGGCGGTTCACAGTGAGACGGAAATTTCCATCCGCCTCGAGTGGGACGATTCGACACCCGACAGAAAAATTCTCTCCACTCGATCTTTCGGAGACGCCGCCGCGGTGCAATTCTCGCTGGGGGAAAAAGATCCGCCCCTATTCGTCATGGGTTCTCCCGATAATTTCGTGAATATCTGGCACTGGAACGCCGCGACAGGGCGCAGAACGACTGGTGTCGAGGTGAAGTATCCGGGCATGGCCGTGGACGATTATCCTTTCGCGGGTCGGGTCTACCCGCGGAAAGAGATGGGCCACGCGAAAATCGCCTCGGCACGCACTACAAAGGCGCCTTTCGTCTCTGCCTGGGCGGTCGGGAACCCCAACTCCACCCCGCGCCTCGCCCGTCCGGCCATGGACCTCAATGCGGCCGGTTTCGGAACCCTCCGACCACAGGGGCCGAAGGGGCAGAACCTGAAGAGTTCCGAGCGGTGGTGGCGAGGCAAGTGGCGTGTCGTTTTTACACGCTCACTGGAAAACAGTGAAAAGAACGATGTCCAACTCCAGTCGGGTTCGATTCATCCCATCGCTTTCGCCGTCTGGGATGGCAGCAGGAGAGACCGCGACGGGCAAAAGTCCGTCACGACCTGGTACAAGATCCGAATCGAGTAGGAGAAGGGAATACCTGAATCCGGGACAAGAGAAGCCTTTGCTCATGCTGCAAGGAGGTAGTCATGAAATACGCAATCGGCTTTTCGCTCGTGATGTTGGTTGTTAGTTTTCTCTTCTTTTCGGGACCCTCCCGTGAGGCTGGGCTTATCTTCTGGGGCTTACTGGCGATCGTTCTGTTCATCGTTGGCGTTGGATGGGTACGGAAAGGCCCGGGCTGATCTTTCGGGGGAGGGCCGTACCGGAAAAGCGCCGCGGTGCGCTACTTGGCAATGAAGAGTCAGAGGAGAATACTTTTTCCCTGAAAAAACGCCGGTGACAGACTATGGCTATCTATTCGAAGTCGACTCAGTACGCCGTGAACATGCTCACGCATATTGCACAGTCGGGCGAAGAGAGGTTCAGTACGGTGCGTGATGTGTCCATGGCAACCGGGATATCAGAACCCACCGTTGCGAAGACGCTTCAGGCGTTGGTGAAGGGGGGTATTCTCGGCTCCAAGAAAGGACCCGGCGGCGGTTTTTATCTGGCCGCGCCTCCCGAATTGGTCACCATCGGGAGAATTCTACAGGCGGTTGATGGAAAGGAGCCGTTTCTTGACTGCCTCGCGGGTCGCGGGTCATGCCATGACAAAAACAACTGTCCTCTTCATGGTAAATGGATGACCGTCAGGCAGGTGCTGTTTGATTTCATGGAATCGACGACGCTTCAGGAGATGGCTTTGGTGGTGAAAAAGGCAGATAGGTGAATGTTTGTTTCAAAAGGGCTCCGCTAAAATAGACTTTCTGTAGTTTATTTCATTCTTTCCGATCTCGGTCCCTTGAAGGTCAAGGTATTTTTAATCTGTTGATTTGAATTTCCTTTGAACCGATTTGTTCCGAGGAAAATCTGCTCAAATTGATTCATCTCCCCCCTACCGGCCTGTCCAATTGCCTGTACTGGATCGCCTCGGCGACATGGGCGGGGGCGATGTTCTCCTCTCCGGCTAAATCCGCGATGGTGCGCGAAACTTTCAGGATGCGGTGATAGGCCCTGGCCGAAAGTCCCAGACGTTCCACGGCAAGTTGCAGCAGTTTCCTCCCCTCCTCGTCCGTCCCGCAGTGGCGGGTG
>CAMYJL010000300.1 GCA_947258645.1 uncultured Nitrospinota bacterium | reverse complement strand
GGCACCCGGCGAGGGGCTGGGGCGGTTGATCCCGGAGATTGTCCGGAACCCTCCGGAGGATTGGCGGAGCACTGAGGCGGAAGACGCATTTATGCGGACCGCACGGCGCGCCGCAGGTGCCCTGACGGCGTGGCTTCGCGGGGCGCTGGATGAAGAGGGTGCAGATCTCCGTTTTCCTCCGGACGGGGCGGAAGCACTCCTCGGGCTGGGGCCGGGGCTGACGCCCTCGGGGGACGATTTCATTTGCGGGACGCTGATCGCCCTGCGCGCGTTGGGGGGGGATTCGGTGGCCGGGCGGCTGACCGGCTGGGCGGAGCCTCTCGGGCGGGAGCGGACGAGCCTCATCAGCCGGGCGCATCTGGCCTGCGCCGCCGAAGGGAGGGGGGCGGGCGCGATTCACGAGACGATCGCGGCGATCCGACGGCCGGCCGGAGGGGACATCATCGCTTGCGTGGACGGGATCGACGTGATCGGGCACACCTCGGGCTGGGACGCTCTCGCGGGAGCAGCGGCGGTTTGTTCTATACTTCAGCGCGGTTGACCCTTTTCGGGCCGGACCGGGATAATCGGTTTTCCGCTGAGGGCATGAGCATCCCGGGCCTTTCTTGCGAGTGACCGGGAAGTATTCCGGATGTCGATGATTTGTACCGGGAGTATGAGATGCCCTTAAAGAGCAGGAGTTCATCGTTGGTCCGAGAAAATTCCACGGACAGTGACAGGAGCCACCGGATGGGTCTGCTCGCGATCTTCTGCGACATGGGAGAGCAGTGGCACGAAGAGTTCCGGATGTGGCTGAGCGAGGATATGTTCCCGGCGCGGATGCGCATCGGGTTTCCCGCCTGCGCTTCATACGATCTTGTTCCGGGTGAGGCCGGGGCCGAGGCCGACGGTTCTCAGACGGTCGCGCCCTCGTTTCTGACGATATATGAAACCTCGTCAACGGCGGATCTGTACGGCGAGCCCTATCAGGGGCTCCGCCGCAACCGCGATCCGCGCGACGCCGCCATGCATGAGCGTATGATTGGTATGGAACGCTATGCGCTTTCCCTGGTGGGGCCGATCATATCCCGGGACGGAGACGGCTTCGCACACTACGCTTATGTGGATCGGTTCGACCTGCGGCCCGCGGACGTCCAGGCGTTCAATATCTGGTTCGAGGGGGAGTATCTGCCCTGGTGCTCGAAGATGCCCGGCCTGGTCCGTGTGCGCCGGTATCTGGCGATGGAGGGTGCGCCTCGCCATTTCGTTCTTCATGAATTCGAAGGAATGGCGTTTTATGACGACCCGCTCTGGCGCGCGCTCCGCAAGTCGAAGGAGTGGGCGCTCAGCGCCATGACGTACGGCGCTCCGGCGCTCTATAAGTGCGCGATCAAGGTGCCCTGATTATCTTTCCGGAAATATATCCCTGACCCGTTCTATTTTTCGAGGAAAGAATAGTCCGGCTTCCAGGCGGCCGGCGGGTCGGCTGCGTCCGGCGAATGTCCGTCGCGCTCGAGCCGGGCGCGGAAGAGGGTCTCGTTGAACCGGTTGGTGTCCGGGTCCATCTCGCCCATATCGCAGAAAAGCTCGATCGCATTGCCGGACGGATCGCAAAAGTAAAGCGCGCGGTTCTCTCCCCAAAGGCCGTCCCCCTCGGGATGGGTGGGGCTGTGGACGACGGGGCCGTAGATGATCTCGATCCCCTCGTTCTTGAGGTAAGCCTCCCACGAGTCGAAGTCTTTCTTCGAGGCGAGCCGCAGGGCCAGGTGATGCACGCCGACCCGGGCGGTTTCAAAAGAATTTCCTTCGGGCGTGTCGATCTCTCCCTCGGGCCAGAAAATCAGGTTGACGTCGTGATGAAGGTGGGTGCATCGCATGAAGCAGAGGCCGAACGGAAAGCCCTCGACCGTGCCGGGCGGGTAGATTTCACTCACGGTGAAGCCGAGCTTGTTCACGTAGAAATCGATTCCCGCTCTGATGTCATGGACCTTGAGCGCGATGTGCTGAAGGCCCATAAACCCCGACGGCGGAGTTCCCATGCGTTTTCTCCTCAAGGCAACTCTTTGGATGTTTTCGGCTTTCTGCCCGGTGGCTACGCGACGACGGCGAAGGTCTCACGGCCGAGATCTCCCAGCCCCTCGCAGCCGCCTTCGGTGACGGCAACCGTATCCTCGATCTTCACGTATCCCTCCTCGGGATGGCGGATGTCGGTCTCGATCGAGAGGACCATCCCCGCCTCGAGTTCCCGATCGTTCCGGGGGACGAAGCGGGGCTGCTCGTGGGAGACCATGCCGATGCCGTGGATGGTGACGGTGCTGTATTTGCCGTGGCCGGTATCTTCGAGGTGCCGAACGGCGAGATCGTAGAGCGCGCTGGTGGCGATCCCCGGGCGGGTGGCGGCCCGCGCGGCGTCCTGGGTGGAAAGACAGGCATCGAAAAGCTCCTGCGCGAGGTCTGAGGGCTTTCCCCGGACGCCCATCCGGCAGACGTCGGTCAGGTAGCCGTTTTCGGCCCCTCCTGCGTCGATATGGAGCACCTCGCCCGTTTCCCAAACCTTTTTCGACGGTGCGCGGAGCATGCCGTTCCCCGCGCAGGTGAAGACCCACAGGAAGTGCAGGCCGCGCCGGGTCATTCCCTCCTCAACCGCGCGAGAGATGTCCCGTGTCGTCGCGCCGGGGGAGGCTGACTGGAAGACCTCCTGAATGGTTTCCGAGTCGGCCTCGGTGATTCGCCGGATGAGGTCGATCTCTTCCTGTGTTTTGATGGCCCGAAGCTCTTCCAGAATCGAGTGCGCCTCGGCGAAACTCGCGCCGGGAAGCTCCGCCTTGAGGGATTCCATGGAGTTGGCGGGCAGGAAGTCGCCCTCCACCGCGATACGGGCTTTTTCCAGCCCACGCTTTTTAATGGCGGCGGCGGTATCTTTCGCGGATTCGGACGGCTGGCGCTCGGCCAGGATCAGATCGGGAATCCAGAGCCCCTGATCTTTGGCCTGGCCGGTTTCGCCCGCCTGGCCGATCAGGAAGGCCCGCTCGGGCGCCCCGCGCGGAATGCCGCAGGTGGCGATGTAGCGCCCGGAGCCCATTGCCTCGAAACGATCGTGAAAATGATAGAAATACCCGCCAGTCAGGTAGCGGACATTATGGTTCGTGGTGGCGAGAATGAGATCGGCGCCGACTTCTTCCATCAGGCGGTCCAGCTTTTGGCTGTCGTAGGGAAGCTTCATATTCGGATTTCTCCAGACAGGTTGAGAGTCGGTTAGGGTGCGATGATCAAATGCTCGCGCAGGCGAATCCCGAGGTCAACCGGCCGGGGGGCTCTTTCCCCTCGCGGCAGAGAGCTTTAAGGAATATATTTGATCGGGTGTCAGTGAAATATTGACCGCCCTGGGGCCGTTTTTTCGCGCCATAAGGAGAAGGAGACGGATCATGGCCGATAGAGTGCGCGCGGTGGATTACTATCACGTCAGGACGCCCGACAAGCCGGGCGCGGGAGCGAAGATTCTCGCCCTTTTCAGGAAAGAGCGGGTCAGCTTTACGGCGGTTCACGCGTTTCCCGACGGCAAGCGCGTGCAGGTGGATTTCGTGCCCAAGGACGGGCGGAAGTTTCTGCGCGTGGCCAGGAAGGCGAAGCTGAGGGTCAGCAAGAAAAAGAGCGCTTTTATGGTGGAGGGCACCGACAGGGCGGGCGCGCTCGCCCGGGTGCTCGAGGTCACTGCGGAAGAGGAAATCAACGTGACGGCGGTGACGGCCGTATGCGGCGGGAAGGGCCGTTTTGGCGCCATCTTCTGGGTCAAGCCGAAGGATTTCCGGCGGGCGGCCAAGGCTCTCGGCGCGAAGAAATAAAGGGGCCCGGGAATTTCCCAGGCTAGGGGTTTTCCTTGTTCAACGGGAGTTCCATGTAGATTGCTCCCTCGATGGGGTTTTTATCGCAGGGGGCAACCTCCCTGAATCCCATCGACCGATAGAGCGAAATAGCGCGCGTCATCGAGGGGAGCGTATCCAGGCGCATGGCGGTGTATCCCATGTCTCGGGCGGCGTTCAGAATGGCTTCGGCGCATATTCTTCCCAGCCCGGCCCCCCGGTATTGGGGGCGAATGTAGAGCCGCCTCATCTCACAGGTGCTTTTGTCCCACCTCCGTAGCGCGACGCATCCGGCAGGCTCTCCTTCCTGCCGGATGAGAAGGAACTGCCCCCCCGGCGGGCCATACATTTTTTCGATGTTTTCCAGTTCGTCGTCAAAATTCTGAAAGCAGAGATCGACCTCCAGCCAATCGGCATATTCCACGAAAAGCGTCCGGGTGAGGGCATAATCCTCTTTCGTTTGGGCGGGCCGGATATCGAACATGATGAATCCTTCGACCCCTGGAAATGGAGAAGAAATTTTTGCCATATGGGATGATACGCGGTTAGAGTGGGCCGTGAAATATGCGAGGATAGCCCTCGCCGCTGGCTGGAGGATTTGGTGTGCCGTCTCGAATTATGTTTCCTCGAATATTCTTTTTTGCCCGGTCGTGCGCGTTGTTTCTCGCGCTATGGTTTGTTTCGGGGTGTACCTTCCCGGAGCGGCTTACCCCCCATCCCCTTC